>JADZDJ010000031.1 GCA_020851115.1 Pirellulales bacterium | reverse complement strand
TCGGACCATCAACACACCGTGCGCGACTGGGTGCGGTCCAGCGGCGGCTCGACCACGCTCGCCGACCACGCCCAATACGACGCCTTCGGCAACCGGCTGGATGCGCCCACCGTCGATTCGCTGTTCGGCTACACCGGCCGCTATCATGATGACGACACCGGCTTACAATGGAACGGCAGCGATCAAGGCGGCGGCCGCTGGTACGATTCCGCGACCGGCCGCTGGCTCAGCGAAGACTCGATCGGCTTCCGCGGAGATGCGTCGAATCTGTACAGGTGCGTTGAAAATGGGGCGACGATTTTTGTAGATCCCAGTGGAACAGAATGGTATAATCCATTCACATGGTGCAGGCCGGTTTGGGACTTGGTATTCGGCAACACTCCGAAAGTACCACCCGTAATTCCTCCCCCAGTTGCTCCCACGGCTCCCATTGCCGCTAAAGAAGCGATGATGTACAAGAACTTACTAGGTAAGTTGGGGAGTAAACGGCTTGCATGCCAAGCACTCAAGAAAATATCTGAACTTCCAGTCGCAACCGAAGGTGACAAAAAAGTTAAAGAAGCGGCGCTGTGGGCATTAGCTGCATATTGCACAGGCGTTGTGAAGACATCGCCGCGAGGAGGTCGAACTGAAATATGCGCTTAAATTCCGAACTCGCGGCCTTATTTCGAGATAACCTCAGCTTACTGCCAAAAGATTCGCGGTGTGTGGAAATTCTTTCGGAACTTCCTAGCCGCATCGTTCGGCATAACGATCTTGACCTCACATCATTGGGGATATGCGACGCACAGTCACCGCTTCTGGATTCTCAAGTCGAACAACTACAGAAATTGCTAGCTGCCAACGAGAACTCGTTGAAATTATGTAGGAAGGCGTTTCAACACGACGATTTTTGGTATTCAGCGTCCCCATACTATCGCGCCAGTAGAATTTCGACTGACCTGCATAGAATACTCTCGGCGGTAGACTACATTAATGATCTGTTATGTGTGAAATCGTGGCTGGCGATGCGAGCGAAATCGTTCGACGTTGCGGTCAGCACAATCATCGATCTCTATAAATTTAGCAGGCTGATCCGTAATGGTGGTGGAGACATCGAGTGGTATGCGCGTAGCAATCATGGTCTGTGCAGCGCGATCTCGTTATCTCGCGAATTAATCTTTCTTTCTCCTTTACCGAGCATTGTTGATTCACTACTTGCAACGCTTAGTGTGGACACTTATACATTAAGTGGGTATTTGGATGCTATGCTCAGCGACTTTTTTCGCGACATAATCGTAACGTTCACGGGAACCAAGGAAGTCTCTCAAGACTTTTTCCACTCGCCCTTTTTTGCAACGGCATATCTTCGCGCGAAGGGCTATTCCCTGGCCGATGTCGATGAGCTGCAATATGTCGTTCCAGATGGAAAAATTAATGCCATAATGCGCGTTGTGGGCAACAATAGTAGAGCCTTCAACGCAACCGAAACCGTGAGTTGGATTTCAGAGAGCTATGAGCAATGGACGAGAGCATTTAACATTGATCTAGCCGCTCAGATGATCGTGCCGGAATCTGCGTCGCGACCATATGAATGGCCGGATGAGTTCTCTTTGACATTGGAGCATGATGCCGCTATCACCCGTCAGTTGATAGATCATGCGACGTCGACAGTCGGTTCTTTAGAAAATGCAGTTGGCTTATTGATTTTCGAGGACGTTAGACGAGTCGCCAACAGCATCGCGCAACGACTCATTATAATGCCTTGGCGTTCTTCGATCGAAATCGAATCGCTAAGAACAAGTCTAGCAATACTCTTGTACCGACAACGATATAACAGAAACCCACAGTCCGTGTTGGAATTGACTGAAACTGGTATCATCACTGATATTCCAATAGATCGGCTCGTAGGAACCTGCCTTGAATACAAACCAGATAAAAATCTGATTGTGGGACCAACACCTGAGATGCTTCACCAAGCTTTTCAGTATCCCTTTGATGCACCGAAAGCCATTTGGGCAGTACCTATATAGAGGGGGGGATATAAAGCAGGGAAGGAAAAGGTGGTAGGAACGAATGGCAATGTCGCATTTCGGTTTGCGCGTACATTGAACTTGGCGTGACCGGAGTTTGATTTATGATCCGGCAACCGGCTGGTTTCGGTCACCGACTACAACAGCAGCGATGTCAAGCAAAAGCGGTTTACCTATCTTTACGACGCCTTCGACCGCTTGATCGGCAAGCTCTCCGACACCGACGCCGATGCGGCGGTCGAGGCCACCGAAGCCTACATCTACGACGGCAACCAAATCGTGCTGCGGTTCGCCGACGATGACGCGGCGGCCCTGACGCTCAGCGACCTCAAAAACCGTTACCTGTGGGGGCCGGCGGTCGATCAGCTTCTGGCCGAGGAAAATGTCGCATGGTATTACGCCCCCGGCACGGTCGACTGGGCGCTTTCGGACCATCAACATACCGTGCGCGACTGGGTGCGGTCCAGCGGCGGCTCGGCCACGCTCGCCGACCACGCCCAATACGACGCCTTCGGCAACCGGCTGGATGCGCCCGCCGTCGATTCGCTGTTCGGCTACACCGGCCGCTACCATGATGCCGACACGGGGTTACAATGGAACGGCGCGCAGGTGCGCCCTGGGCACAGTGCGACCGGTCGCTGGTACGATGCTGTAGTTGGACGCTGGCTGAGCGAAGACAACGCCGGACTTCGTCCAGACGTAAATCTATATCGCTACGTCGGCAACGGTTCGACGATTTATGTTGATCCCACTGGATTACAGACGGCGAGTGCAGGCACGATCGCCTTACCAGCATCAGTAGCATACCAGGTAGGTCTGATGCTCGACCAAGCAGCGAAATGTGGGCCGGAAGCCTACGACAAAGCACTTAAAGCTGCCATTTTGCTGGTCGCAACCTTGACCGGCCAGCACCTGACAGAACAACAGATCCTTCACGCGGAAGGTCGAGGGCTGGATGATATTTTGAGTGACGACAAAATCTTCGATAGATATATGAAACGCAAATTCCCGAACGACGAGCCTTTTTGCAAGGAGGACGCGCAAAAGCTTTGGGATAAGCTGAAGGAAAGGTTGGGGCGAATCGGCAAGGAGCCGCGTCTGGACCAGGGGCATCCAGGAACCCAATGGCCTGGCCCGCACATAAACGTCCCCGGTGGCCCCCACATCCCAGTTGTTCCAGAGTTCGTGCCATCATGAGCGCAAATTCGTCTTCTGGCTTTCTTGTCGTGCTTGCAGATTCTGGCTACCGTAATGCGCTCAATCCCAAATATATGGGCGTTGACCGCGTTCCGCCATACTATACCGCTGGACAAGCCAATCCGTACCCCGAAGAAACTGCGGTACTCGATGACTACGTTTTTGGCGATTATAAAGATGAAAAATCCAACCTGATAATCGATTATTCAAAGGCGCTGGAACTATGGCAGCGATTTAAGATCTCCCGACGGCCTTACGAAATTCTACTGTGTTGTTTTGGTCTCGACGACGCTACACTGGCAAACGTTGAGGCAAGCAACGCGACAATTGTTTCCCTTGGATATGATGTTGCCGGCATCAGCGGTGACGGTTGGTCGATCGTGGAGGACATTCCAAGTGGTGAATGGGCCAAGGTATACTCGCAGGCGCTCAACGAAAATGGACTGTTCAAAACGCGAATGGAAGCAGAACGGTATCACAAAGAATACCGCGACCACCAAGAAGCGGATTGGGATTGTCCTTTCGAGGTCGTTTTCGTGGTGCGAATTATACCAGAAGGGCAGTAGCACGGGAGATCTAATTCAACTTCGTAAACCACCAGCTCCGCTGGTGAGCACCCACTAGGCTCTGCCGTTCCCGCAACAAAAAGAGGATTCTACTAAGGAAGGCCGCGATCAGCTTCGGGAGGATCCTAAACAAAAGACTAGCGTAGCCAAATCCCCTGTGAAGTGGGAATGCAAATCGCGATCATTTGCGAATACATCCAGAACCAGAAGAAACATGAGCGTGACGAAGAACGCAGTGCGATAGCCCAGGACTTTCGGACAGCGGCGTCAACAATACGGAGGTAGCCTGGGCCAGGGGGCCACGCAGGCCAGGGATCATATCTCCGAAATCACCCTCCCGCGAGCCGACCTTGGAAAATCACGGGCCACCGGGCAAATGGTTTCTGCTTTCTTTCGTGCTTTCGTGATCCAATCCCCGCCCGGCAGCCCTAATCCCAAATATCTAATCCCTTGCCTCTTGACAGCCACCTATACATGCGATAACATGAACAGGCCAGCACCATCGCTGGCGCGGCCTGCCGTGCCGAATGGCTTGCAGTGGCCGATGATTTTTGACAAGTTAAACTCCGCACATCGCTACCCACGGCCACCGCCCGGCCGTGTCGCAGTTCGCTCATGGCTTATCACTTGACGGCTTCCTCATGCCCGCCCCGCGCTTTTTCATGATTTCGCCTATGGACGCCCGCACGATTCATAAAACATCCAGCATTCAGGATCGAATATCCGCCAGCCACCTCCTTATTTTCCATCGACCCTCGCCACCCCTCAAACCTCATAAACACTCGTAAATTCTCGATCCATTTCGCTTCCGCCTCCCAGTTTATTGCGCACCCCCCCGGAAATGAACCGGAAATGAATGCCGCGAAAATCTTCACGGCGCTCGGGCAAAACGCACTGTTCCGATTCCTTCATTTCCATTCAAAAAATTTTTTGAAAATCACGCCACGACGCCGACGGCGAATCCGACGACAACCACCGCAAGGGGCGATGACTCTGGTCGGTGGTTCCACCACTGGCTGGTATCCCTCCGGCCGTGGCGTAAACTGGAAATACGGCCCCAAGCTGCATGCCTCACCAGGCAGACACGGAGTTCGCCAAAACGAAGACCTAAAGAGGAGTCGAGTTCGTCGCGGAACTGACGTGAAACAGCAGACTGTCTGCCGATCAATCCCTCGATTCCTCGGTTTTCTCCGTACACTTCGTGTCTCTGCGTGAGATTTGCCCGAAGTGGCAGTTCAACTCAACATCGTCCATCATGCTACGCCCGTTTCGTCACCCGCTCCTCGGCGCGATCCATCTGCTACTGACGTTGAACGTCGTCCGCGGCATCGAGCCGTCGGCCGGGTCGGCGCAGCTTGAGGAACAGTACGCTGCGCAACTGGCCGAGCTTGCTGCATGGTGCGACCATCGCCAGCTCGCCCCGCAGGCCGACCTCATGCGCCACTGGCTGCCGAAGCGCGATCCGCTCAAGCAGTACGTCTTTGTCATTCCCGACAGCGCGGCGCCGCCGGCCGCGTTGGCCGACTCGTCCGACGCCAAGGAGTGGTGGAAGCGATTCATGGAGCTGCGCACCGCGCAGGCCGCCAAGCTCTATGCGCAGGCCGAAGCGGCGGCCAAGGAAAAGCGATCGGTCGAGGCCATTCAACTGGCGCGGCAAGCGCTGCGAGAAAATCCCGACCTCGAAACCGCCCGCCAAGTTCTCGGCTACGCTAAATTCGAGGGCCGCTGGGTCTGGCCCAAAGAGGCGCAGTGGCTTCAAGCGGGCAAAGTGTGGAGCGACGAGTTTGGCTGGCTGTCGAGCGAACAACTGGAGAAATATAAGCGCGGCCAGCGCCTGTTTCGCGGTCGATGGATCGACGCCGCCGAAGACGCCCGGCTGCGCAGCAACATCAACCATGCCTGGCAGATTGAAACCGAGCACTATCAAGTTCGCACGACGCACAGTTTAGCAGCGGGCGTACAGCTCGCACGAAAGCTCGAATCGCTCTACGATGTCTGGCGCGCCACGTTTGTCGATTACTATGCTGCGCCCGAAACGGTCGCGAAGTGGTTTGCCGACGGCACGGGGCCGAATCCGAACCTGGCCCGCAAGTCCTTTTCCGTCGTGCTGTTTCGCGACAAACAAGAGTACGTCGATGCCGTTCGGCCACTGCAGCCGCAAGTGGCCATGAGCATCGGCACCTATCTCGATCGGCTCAGAATCGCTTACTTCTTCGCCAGCGAAGATCAAACGCCGACGACGCTCGATCACGAAGCCACGCATCAACTGTTCCGCGAAGAGCGGCCCGGCGCGATCGAACCGGGACGCAAGAACAACTTCTGGATCGTCGAAGCGATCGCCTGCTACATGGAATCGCTCACCGAGCATCGGCCGCTGGCAGGTCGCGACGATGGCATGTATTACACTCTCGGCGGTGCCAACGAAGGCCGAGCGCCCGCGGCCCGCGCGCGGCTGCAACGGCCGGAGTATTTGTTCTACATGCCGCTGCGAGAATTGGCTCCGCTCGGCATGGACGCCTTGCAGCGCGATCCGCACCTGCCGCAGATTTATACGCAGTGCTCCGGCGTGGCGTGGTTTCTAATGGCTGCCGAGCGCGGCCAATATCGGCCTGCGCTGATGGATCTGCTGATTGCGGTCTACACCGGACGAGCGAGCGAAACGTCGCTCGAAAAGTTGACGGGGATGAAGTACGAAGAGTTGGATCGGCAGTATCGCGAGTTTATGAAGTGAGCGGCCGGATCCACCGCGCGAGTACGCAAGCGCAATCCACCGCTTGCGAAGATTTCACCGCAGGAGGGACAGCGATCGAATGCAGAGTTTTTCGGTAGCCTATTGGAAACGGAAAACCGGATGCACCTCGACGCAATCTGCGGATGAAAAGGTCGATGTTAACCGTTTTCCAGCGCAGCGATGATTCGTTCGACATCGAAAACGCAGCCGCCCCAAGTGCCGCCGCTAGCGCGTTGCAGCGCTCCCCACAGTCGCGTGTCGTCGGGCAGACGCGGATCCGGCGCAAGCTGCGACGGCGTCGAGCGGCGAGTCAACTCGTCCGTGGCTGCTTCGCGAGTTTGCGAGCGCTGTGGATCGTTGGCCGATGCCACAAAATCGATGCTGCCGGTGAGATTGCGCACGTCGATTTCGATGCAAATTCGATCGCCGTCGTGGAGCTTGCCAATCGGGCCGCCGGCAAGCGCTTCAGGACTGACGTGGCCGATGCAAGCGCCCGTGCTGACGCCAGAAAATCGTGCGTCGGTCAGCACCGCGACCTCGCGCCCCCACGGCAAATGCTTGAGCGCGATCGTGATCTGAGCGATTTCCTCCATCCCAGAACCCATCGGGCCGCGGCCACACAACACCAACACGTCGCCCGGTTGGATCTGTCGCTCACCTTGACCTTTGATGGCGGCGACGGCCGCGCGCTCCGAGTAAAACACTTTGGCCGGGCCGGTTTTTCGGTACACGCCGTCCGCATCGAGCACGGCCGGATCGATGGCCGTGCTCTTGATGACGGCCCCTTCCGGCGCGAGATTGCCGCGCGGGAAGCAAACCGTACTTGTCAGGCCGCGCTCGCTGGCGCGAGCCGGAGGCATGATGACATCGTCCGGATCGACGCCGTCTTGTTCGGCCAGCACATCGCGCAACCGCTTGCGGCGCTCCGACTTCTGCCACCAATCGAGCAGCTTGTCGAGCGGTTCGCCCGCGGCAGTGAGTACCTTCAAATCGAGTTGGCCGGCTTCGCGCAGGTGAAGCATCACTTCGGGAACACCGCCGGCGAGAAAGACGCGCACGGTCGGATGGCCGACAGGGCCGTTCGGCAGCGCATCGACCAACCGCGGCGTCTGGTGGTTCACTTCGGTCCAATCTTCCACCGTCGGCCGCCGCAAGCCGGCGGCATGGGCGATCGCTGGCACGTGCAACAGCAAATTGGTCGAACCGCCAAAGGCCGCGTGAACGACCATCGCGTTTCGTATGGCGGCGTCCGTGAGAATATCGCGCGACTTAAGCCCGCGCTTCTCCATTTCCATCAAAGCCCGCGCGCTGCGTCGAGCCATGTCGATCCAAATCGGCTGGCCGCTGGGCGCCAATGCCGAGTGGGGCAGCGACAAGCCGAGCGCTTCGCCGACCACCTGCGACGTCGCCGCGGTGCCCAGAAATTGGCAGCCGCCGCCGGGCGAAGCGCATGCGTGGCAGCCGAGTTCCGCTGCTTCCTCGAGCGACAATTCACCGTGCGAATACCGCGCCCCAATCGATTGAATCTTTCCCGCATCTTCGCCCACTTGCGGCGGCAATGTCACGCCGCCGGGAACCAGCACCACGGGCAAGTCGCGCATCGCGGCCAGCGCCATCATCATCGCAGGCAAACCTTTGTCGCAGGTCGCCACGCCCACCACGCCGCGGCGCTGCGGCAGCGAGCGAATCAAGCGGCGAAACAGGGTGGCCGCATCGTTGCGATAGGGCAAGCTGTCGAACATGCCGATCGTGCCTTGTGTGCGACCGTCGCACGGGTCGGAAACATATGCCGCAAACGGCACGCCGCCAGCCGACTTGATTTCCCGCGCCGCGGCCTGTACAAGCAGGCCGACCTCCCAATGGCCGGTGTGAAACCCGAGCGCAATAGGCGTTCCATCCTCTGCGCGAATCCCGCCTTGCGTGCTAAGCAGCAAAAACTGCGGCCCCAGCATTTCGCGTGGCGGCCATCCCATGCCGGCGTTCTGCGACAGACCAAACAAGTCGCCGCTGGCCCAGTGGCGCAGCATGTCGTCCGTCAGCGGCAATGCACCGGCCGGCCCGGCCGCTTTCGTGATCACTTGGTAAACAGCCGGATTGTCTGCTTCAAGAAGATTTTTGAGGTCGAACATTTCGTCCATTTCATCGTGTGGTCGCCCAACTTAATGCTCCTCACGTTCCGCCGTGAGGCCGCACCAATCGCGACTGATTTCTACAAAGATTGTAACGTCCACTCGATCATATCTTCGTGGCGAAGCGTGAAGCGTGCAATAGCTCCGGCTAGCGTCGGGACGATTTCGTTTGCCGTCGCTGGCGGTCAGCTTCTGGTATGCATCGAGTCGAATGACGATAGCGTCATTTTCATAGATAGCGCTGCGTTCACAAATGCCTGCAACCTCGAACCGGCGGCACAGAGAAATGAGGACTTGGCAGGGACGGCCTATTCCGCCATCTGTCAACATGCACCCTTCCAGCGTTGACCAGCGCGCGAATGTTGTGAAGTCAAAAATCGGTCAAGTTTCTCGGCGGCCATGCGGCACGCACCGAGTTCATGACCGCGACGATGTCGATGATTTCCTGGGAAATCGCACCGGCAACGGGCGGCAAGTAGCCGAGTGCGGCAATCAGCATTCCGATCATGCTGGCCGCCATGCCGCCAATGGCGCTTTGCAGCGCAATCCGTCGCATTCGCCGGCCGATGTGCAAAAATTCATCGACGCGCTCTAGCGACGAATCCATCACGATTGCGCCGCTGGCTTCGCTGGTGACATCGCTATTGGTTCCAAAGGCCAATCCCACGGTCGCTGCCAAGAGCGCCGGCGCGTCGTTGATGCCATCGCCTAAAAACAACGTTTTGGCCCGTTGAGATTCGCGCCGCACGATTTCCACTTTTTGTTCCGGGCTTTGTTCAGCATAGACCCATTTGATCCCGACCTTTTCCGCCAAATAGTTGACTTCACTCGCTCGGTCGCCCGAAACAAGCAGCATTCGTTCAAATTGATGGCGGGGCTGCAAGTGACGAATGAACGATACGCCGCCGTGCCGCGGTTCGTCTCGAAAACGGTAGGTAGCGGCAAAGCGGCCGTCGATGAGAATGACGCATTCCAGTCCGCCAACCTGCGGTGGCAATTCGGACTCCAAGGTTGGATCGGCTCGCAAGGACTTGCTGCGGCTGGTGATTTGTATGGTATGCCCAGCTACTTTGCCGTGTAAGCCTTGTCCGGGCTTTTCGCTGATTTCCTCGGCTTGACGAAGGGCTAGCGATTCAGCCTCGTGCAGGATCGCTTTGGCAAGAGGATGTTTGGAGTATCGTTCCACACTGGCAGCAAGCGCCAGCACCTCGGCCGGTTGCCAACCCGCGGCTACGAGTTGCTCCGTCAAGCGAGGCTCGCCATACGTCAATGTTCCTGTCTTATCGAAAATGATCGTGCGACAGGTATCAATCTGCTCGAGTACCGCGGGATTGCGGACAATGATTCCTCTTCGCGCCGACAGCGAAATACTACCGATGATGGCCACCGGTATTGCTATCAGCAGCGGGCACGGTGTGGCCACCACAAGGACGGCTAAGAACCGCAAGGGGTCACCGGTAACGAACCATGCCGTCAAAGCAATTGCCACTGCCAGCGGCGTATACAGCGCGCCAAGTTGGTCGGCCAAACGCCGAATCTGTGGGCGTCGCTGTTGGGACTCTTGCATTACATTCATAATCTGTGCGTAGCGGGAGTCGGCGGCTCGCCGCGTCGCTCGAATAGTGATCGCCGCTTCGCCATTAATGGCACCAGATAGGACGGCGGAACCCGGAGCCTTCGACATTTGGTATGGCTCGCCGGTCAAATACGATTCATCCATCATGCCGCGCCCCTCGATCACTTCGCCGTCTACGGGACAGATTTCGTGAGGAAAGATAACTAAACAATCGCCTACCTCGATTTGTTGCAGCGGCACGTCTTCTAATTGCGAATTTTGCACCCGATGAGCGACTGATGGCACGCGTTTTGCAAGTGCTCGCAGAACTGAAGCGGCGCTGCGAACAGCAAAACTTTCGATCGCCTCACCACCGGAAAGCATCAGCACGACGAGCGCGCCAGCAAGATATTCTCCCAGGAGGACCGATGTGACGATCGAGATTCCAGCCAGCAGATCAGATCCAAATTCACGCCGTGCCAGTTTCACCAGCAATTCAGCAACGATGGGTATTCCACCGAAGACAAATACTGCATCCAACGGCCAACGGCTGACTTGCTCCGATGCCGTGGTCGCAAATCGTAGAACCAGATGGCTCGAAATTCCAAGGATTGTCAGGATCGCAATGATCGGAGATCGTCGCCGAAACAACCACCCAAAAAATGCTGGCATGTTGCCGCTGGTCTGAGATTGCCTATGTTGTTTACTTTGAATCCATTAGTCTATGCAGCACGACGAGCAAACCGGAAGGAGTATTTCGAGGTATTGTCGAAATTCCGAGCGCAGAAACCGCCGATTAAGGCAAGCGGTTGCTGAGCTTATCGTTGATGGCGGACGAACATGCACGGCGAAAATGCATTCCACCCGACGAAAGTCCAAGTCTTTCAGAGCATGAGACGAGCGAAACGCTTTCATCTCTGCAGTGGCTTCGAGGAACCTATGATCGATAGTTCTGTTAACACCGTTGGATGCTACTATTCATGATCCAAGAAGTGAACACAAACTACAAGCAGCGTCGCTGGTCACTTGCAAAATCTCCCTACTGACGAACAGTGGTAACCGCGATGCGAACGACAACATCCATTTTGACCTTCTTGTCAGAGGCTCGTTGAAACTTAACAATGCTTCGATAGGCGAGACTCAACACGACACAAGCCGAGCGAGCCATGCAGTCTCCAATTGATCAAGAAAATCCCCAGTGGTTTGACGTGCGGATTCTCCGGCAGGACGAACCGCGCACATCAAGTTATTGGGAGCGATTTCGGCTGAAAAACGAGCCGGGCCTCAACGTTACCGGCATTCTCCAGAGAATCGCCGCGAACCCAGTGACGACGGCCGATCGCCCTGTTGCGCCGGTCGCGTACGAGTCCAACTGTCTGGAAGAAGTCTGCGGCTCCTGCACCATGCTGATCAATGGGCAGGTTCGTCAGGCGTGTTCCGCGCTGGTGGGATGCCTGCTCGCCGAGAGTCCGGGACTCATCGAACTGCGGCCGTTGTCGAAGTTTCCCGTGGTTCGCGACCTCGTCGTGGCACGAGGAAGGCTGTTTCGTGCCCTGGAAAAGCTGCAATGCTGGATTGAAGTCGATGGCTATTTTGACCGAGGGGCAGGACCGACGCAGTCACCGCAGGAGCAGCAACAAGCCTATCCACTGAGCACTTGCATGAGCTGCGCCTGCTGCCTGGAAGCCTGCCCTCAATACCGCAAGATTGAACTCGACCATTTCCCGGGCGAATCTTCCACGGACTTTGCAGCGCGCGAGCGGGCCGAGTTCGATGGGCATTTCATCGGAGCGCATGCGAATAGCCAAGTCGTGCTGATGAATTCAAGTCCAACCGGGCGCATAACGGCCGGGCAGCGTCTCGACGCCTTGATCGCTCCAGGAGGCATCCAGAACTGCGGCAAGGCGGGAAACTGTCAGGCCGTTTGTCCCAAGGAGATTCCACTCATGACTTCGTGGAGGAAAGCCGGTCGGGCGACGGCCTTGCATGTCCTAAAGAAGTTCTTTGACGGCTAATCGGCTTCGCGGATTCAACCATCAAAACGATATGTTCCCGCGTATCATCTCGCTCAACACAACGCGGTCGTAAGGGAGCAACCCAACCAACAGGAAGTATCAGAGAAAGCACAAGTTTTCGATGGGCGATTTCTCATTGCGGCCGCTGCTTTCTCCCGTTCAAAGATGTGATCGAGAAAACGTTTTCGCGAATTTGTACTCCGGAGTAGCCCTAGCCATGATTCAGCTTAAACGAGTCTATGAAAAGCCGTCCCGCAAAGATGGACTGCGAGTATTGGTCGACCGGCTTTGGCCACGCGGTCTTTCCAAAGAGCGCGCGGCCGTGAAGCTCTGGATGAAAGATCTAGCGCCGAGCACGGAGCTGCGTAAATGGTTCGGCCACGACCCAGACAAGTGGAAAGAATTTCAACGTCGCTATCGAAAGGAACTGCAGGAAAAGCAGGAACTTCTTCATGAACTCCGAAATCGTTCCGCGGAGCAATCGGTCACTCTCGTCTATGGAGCGCGCGATGAAGAGCACAATGAAGCCATTGTGTTGAAAAAGCTGCTCGAAGGTCGTGCTGCGAAATCGGATTAGGCTTTGGCAATCTTCACGTCTTAAATCGGAGGTGATGCGACGCACATGCACGGCAAGTTGAAAACACTCTTGGCGCTTGCTGCCCCGCTATTGCTCGCGTTGATCGCGGCCTATGTGCAGTGGGCGATCGCCGGTCGGCCGGCACTGCCGGCAATGTTGACTTCGGGCAACACACCGCCGACTCCGCCGTTTGGCTTTCCGAGTTGGCTGTGCATCACACACTACGTCAACTTTCTGTTCATGGTCCTGCTCGTCCGCAGCGGTTTGCAGATTCTGATGGACCATCCACGGCTTTACTGGAACGTGGATTGTACGCCCGGCACCGAATGGCTTCGCCTCACGCCGCTGCAGGTACCACGAAACCGAGTTTGGACCGCGAAAGATGACTCGCGCTATCTGACTCCTTGGATCGGGTTGCCCGGCTATCGGCACACCATCGGAATGGCTAGACATTGGCACTTTCTCAGCGCGCTGTTCTGGTTGGCCAATGGCACGATCTTCGTGACCTTGTTGTTTGTCACCGATCAATGGAAACGCCTCGTGCCGTCGTCCTGGCAAATCGTGCCAGATGCCTGGTCGGTCTGGGTACACTATGCGACATTTCACTTACCGCCCGAACCGAACGGATTCTATCAATACAACCCGTTGCAGCAGTTGGCATACTTCGGCGTGGTCTTCGTACTGGCCCCATTGGCGATTCTGACTGGCCCCTCGATGTCTCCAGCGCTTACGAATCGTTTCCGCTGGTATCCCAATCTGCCGGGCAATCGGCAAATCGGCCGCTCGCTCCACTTTCTGGTCATGTGTTCTTTTGTCCTGTTTTTTATTGGCCATGTAACCTTGGTGGCGATAACCGGTTTCGTTCGGAACATGAACCATATCGTGCTTGGCGCCGATGATACCAGCTTCGCCGGAGTGTATCTTGGGCTGCTTGGTCTGGGCGTGGTTGTGGCCGTCAATGTGCTGGCTAACTGGTTGGCCTGGAGAAAACCGCGGCTGGTGCAGCACGTTGCCAAGGCGGTGGTCACTCCGGCCATGGAATTTCTGCTCGATCGTCCAGCCCCTGTCGCTGAGTTTCGGCGCGAGGATATTTCCCCGTACTTTTGGCCAAACGGCAAGGTGCCGACCTGCGAGGAGTGGAAGATGCTGGCAGCAGGTGGCTTCGTCGATTATCGATTGAAGATCTACGGATTGATCGAGAACCCGGTCGAACTGTCGCTGGGCGATCTACGGGCACTGCCCAAAAAGACGCAGATCACACTGCACCACTGCATCCAAGGCTGGTCGGGAGTTGCCGCTTGGGGTGGCGTGCCGCTCAGTGAAATCATCGAGTTGGTTCGCCCGCGTCCTACTGCAGAACGGGTCGTTTTCCATTCGTTTGGCGACGGCGTCGATCTTGCCACGGGCACTTCTCCCAGGCGATATTACGACAGCCTCTCAATGGCGAACGCCAGACATCCACAGACCCTGCTGGCATATGAAATGAACTATGATCCGCTCAACGATCTTCACGGCGCGCCCCTGCGGCTGCGAGTCGAGAATCAACTCGGCTTCAAGATGGTCAAGTGGATCCAAGCGATCGAGTTTGTCGAAGGGCTCCGCTCGGTTGGCAAAGGCGAGGGCGGCTTTGCCGAAGACCATGAATATTTTGGTGAGCTGGCCAATATTTAAACGAATGGAATAATCGGAGTCGTTAACGATTGCGGATTGCTCGCGACATGTCGCCGTTCAACAAACCGGTAATCATGACAACAAACTGGAACGGGCCGACAAATTGCAAGTGACGTAAGATGTTTCTGATGAACGACTTACCAAGTGGTCGGGGCCGAGATTGAACCGGCGACACACGGATTTTCAGTCTGCTTGGACGATAACGCAAGTAGGTGTCCTAACAAGGACTAAGGCGAGCAGCAACAGTCAGCTTACGCACCAGCTTAGTCTCCAGCACCATCGACTCTGAAACGAGCATACTTTTCACAGGTAGGACAGGATGTGCCTCACTCGACATTTGTTGCCACGCACCTGCGAGAATTCCGCATCCCTGTTCCACGGTCAATTCGACAGCAAACTTGCCGTCATCGCCCTAAACACGGGTGAAACCTTGGAAAAATCGCGATCTTCGGCCTGACAAATGATGAGGCACATTGACCTCGAATTACGCCCTGCCCGAATCCAAGCCGTGCTCGTCAGGTCCAAACAGTAGAAATTCAAGTCGTATCCAACTAATTCGACGCCCGCCAGTTCCTCGCTCATCGCTTCAATATCAAGGTCATCATATTCATCTTTCATCGCCAGCATTGCCGCTTCAGCAAGCTCGGCAGCATCCGCATCGCGGTTGTGAAGAATAGCAGTCCAAAATGCGCCGTCGGGACTGCAAACGGTGGCGGACTGCTTTCCGAATGAAGCTTCTTCGGCATCCAACGCCCAATTTTCGGGAAATTGGAATCGAATATCGAGTTTGTCATAGAGGGCAGGCATGGACAACTGCGCGTGGCAGACAGCCGCCGGTCAGCAGCGCGATTTCATTCGCAATAGCGGATCGCCAGCGGCTTCCGCGGATGCTAGCATCCGCCGTTTATCCTAGCCGTAAATACCAGCGACCAACAGCGTGTTCGGGCGACAATTTTACCAGTAAACTTCTCAAACTTGCTGCCGGTTAATGTTGAGGAAATTCGATAAAACCGCTATTATTTGCCGCCCAATTTCCGCACTTTGCGCATGATCGACGCCATGACGCGGCAGCGGCTTAAAAATCGAGCCTGCGACGTTGCCTGCGGCAACCGGCGCTCGCGCTGCGCGCGGTGGGCAGTATTGATCACTGTATCGCTTGCGCTAAACGGCTGTAAGTCGTTCGGCGGCAAAGGCCCTGTCTCCGAAGACGTCGCTCAAGCGCGACAGCTCTCGCAGCAGGGCCTGAACGCCATGCAACGCGGCGATTGGACTTCGGCGGAAATCTCGCTCAGCAAAGCAGTCAAAGTTTGTCCAGTCGACGCGCAAGCCCGAAGGCAATACGCGGAAGCGATGTGGCACCGAGGCGAGTACGCAGCGGCAGTGGAGCAATTGCAAAAA
Organism: Pirellulales bacterium; assembly: GCA_020851115.1. Taxonomy (GTDB): domain Bacteria; phylum Planctomycetota; class Planctomycetia; order Pirellulales; family JADZDJ01; genus JADZDJ01. The sequence goes on along the minus strand of JADZDJ010000031.1, from coordinate 8,926 downwards.
GCTATGATCTGCACGCCAAACGATGGATCGCTGATTGTCCGCTTTGGTCAAATGCAGCTTGAGCTCGGAAAGCTCACGGAAGCAAGAGCGATGGTTAATCGCGCGCTGGATTTGGATCCGAAGTCGACCGAGGCATGGATGCTGCGCGGCCGAGTGGATTTAGCGGAAGGGCAACGCGACCTGGCTCTCGCCGACTTTCATCGCGCATTGGAATTTGCGCCAAAAGATCGCGATCTCCTGTACGAAATCGCGGAGGCTTATCATCAGTTGAACCGCCCGCAGCGGGCGTTATCGACGCTCATTAGCCTGCGAGAGACTTATGCTCCAGGCGAAGAGCCGCAGCAAGTGTATTATCTCGAGGGTCTAGCGCTGCAAGCTTTGGGGCGGCCCGCTGACGCAGCAACTTCTTTTGAATTGGCGCTCGAACGCGGTTCGCCGACCGCGGAACTGTACTATCGCCTCGGTGAAGCCCAACTTGCGGCCGGTCGACGCGGCGCGGCCGACCATGCCGTGGAACAAGCCTTGGCAATCGATCCTGGTCATGCCTCCAGCCGCAAGCTGCGACGACAAGTCGAAGTGGCTTCTCGGCCGCTGGAAAGCATCGTCCCCTAGCCGCTGCAGTGTGTCGTTTCCAGCTGTATAACCGGCATAAGTGGAATGTCGGTCACAAGACTCGTAGCTTCGCCGCGCAGCGGGTCTGCAGATTCTTGAGTTTTCGATCATCGACGGCGCACGCGATACCGTAGCCTACTCTTTCATAGGAGACGTCGCGCGGGCCCGACTTCGGCTGCGCCCAGTGCGAACGCCACAGCAATCCTTCAATTCAGGGAACTGTCGCATGAGTATTGTTCAAGAATCGGATGAAGTCACGTTTTTTGATCGCCGCAGTCCACAATCGATTGGCAGATCTCCGCGAGGCGAGCGGCGGCAATTCGCAAACAGCCACGAAAACCTCTCACCGGAAGCCCGCGAACTGGCATTGGCAATCGATCACTATAAGCTGGCTCATCGGCGGCGCTTCATCACCTTCGAAGAAATGTTGCTCGTGGTGAAGTCGCTGGGATACCAGAAGTAGGTTGCGATCCGCCGGCTTTTCTTGCCCCATGCTCCCTCGCTGCTGCGCTGAACGCGGTAACGAGATTTTTAGTCGGTCGTCCTGCCCGTCGCCACATCGAATTCCGAAATTGCGGGAACGAGCATTGCCGCGGTGGTAAAGCCGTACGTGATCGCGATCCAGGTAAATACGCCAAGTGTTTGTCCCAGCAAAAAGTTGGTAATGGAGATAAATGTCAATGCTGGCAGAATCATTGAAGCCAGCCCGATCGCCGGCGATGGATTTCGCGAGCCGAGCGCAACATACAATCCCGCGCTACCGCCGATCAGCATGGCAAAAAATGGAGCCAGTTGCCATTGAAACGAGCCGCTGAACGAACTCATGATTTTCATGCATGTGGCAACGCCCACGAACAGGAAAAACACAGTTCCCAGGCTCACGCCCACGGCATTGCGGCTGTTTTCGTATGCCAAGCCGGTGTGAATGCCAAGCGTGGCAACAAACAAATTCATGATCCCCAAGCCGATGACGAGATAGATCAGTTCTTCAACGCTGAGACCTCCAGACCACCACAAATAACCGCAAAGTGCCAGCGGTAGCAACACGAACTCCTTAGTCACGTAGAATACGCCGCCGAGTTTTCCGGTGATGAACTCCGCAGGCGTGATGTCGGTGACGAGGAGTAAGTCGAGCGCCCCTAGATCTCGCTCCGTGGTAATCGAGGTGACCGCCAGCGCATTGACCAATACTAGGCTCAATACGAAGAGTGGAATGGCGAATTGTGGCAAGTTGCTGCGCGTGGCTGCGTCGCCGCCGGCCGCGGCGTGAATGCTCAAGACGGCGGCAAGGAATAGACCCAAATAGGTAAAGCGGGCAGCGATTATTTTCCGGCCGTAAGCCCAAGTACGGACTTCACGCCAGAGAACCGGGTTATCCCAAACTTGGCGCGTCTTGCCGGGCGCGGCATGAACGGATGGATGTTGCACAGCATTATCCGCGCCGCCGGGGAGCGTCGGTTGGCTCGAAGGTGATGGAAAAGAGGTTGGACGAAATTCGTCAACTTCGTCGGTGCGAGGTCGTGCTTCGCGCGATGGGTTCCAAACGCGCACGCGGGCAATGGCCACGAGATTGACTAGGCCAGCGAACGCGACCGAAGTGGCCATAAACATCACCGGTGGCGAACCGAACAGCGGTAGTTGGTTCTCAACCGCCGCTGGTGGTTTGGCCGCTGCCAATAACGAGTGCCACGGGCTTAAGCCGATGGCCCACTGCGAAAACGGCGTCCCTAGAAAATCGCCGCGAATCATGCTGGAGCCGACCAATACTTCCCAAGCCACCAGCAATCCCAACGCGAGCGCGGTCATCGCCAACGATTGAAACGTCTTATCGCGCCATAAAGCAATCGTCGAGCCCAAACTGCCGGCGGCAACTGCGCTCATGGCGGTGACCATAAAGACCGCCAAGATTTGCTCTAAGCTTACACCACCAAACAGCATCGTCAGTATGAAAAAAGGCAAGGCGGCTGCCAGCAGCATGAGCATGTGCAACAGACTCGCGAACAGCTTTCCAAGAACCAGTTCTGAGTTCGATAGATTGGTCAGCAGCAGCAATACCAGCGTGCGGCGGTCTTTTTCTTGGGCCACGGCACTGGCCGATGCAAAGGCCGAAAAGAAAATTGCTAACGCCAATTGCAGCGGGGCCAGGAATTGAAATAGCGCGCCGCCAAAGCGCGCCATGTCACCCACGTTACGAATTTGTTGCGTTCCCGCCAGAAGCAGCCATGCCGTCGAGGCGAGAATTAGCAACCCACCCACATAGACGGCCGGCGCGACATAATACCGCATCCGCCGCGGGGCGGTAACGAATTCGCGAGTGAAAACAGGGCCGACCAGCATTGCGGATTGGTGAAATTCTGCGACTAGGCATACAGGGCCGATTCTCTGCGAACATTGTGCGCGAGCGGCTGTCTAGTGCCTAGTGCCACACAGATCACGGACAAAAAGTCTGCACCTGTCGCAGACGCAAGCCGCTTTCGGTACACTTGGCCCGATGTTCGCCATTCGCTGCACCAACTTGACGAAGCGTTACGACGCGAAGCCGCCCGTCGATGCTGTCCGCGGCTTGAATTTGGCTGTCAAAGCCGGCGAATGTTTTGGCCTCTTGGGGCCGAACGGCGCCGGAAAAACGACGACCATCGAAATCATCGAGGGCTTGCTCGATGCAACCTCTGGCGATGTCGAAGTGCTTGGCTACCGATGGGGGCAACACAACGACGAAATTCGCCAACGGATTGGCATTTCGTTGCAAGAGACGCGGCTATCAGAAAAGCTGACCGTTCGAGAGACGTTGACCCTGTTCCGCAGCTTCTACCGTCGTGGCATTGAGCCCCGGCAGGCGATGGCTCGCGTGTCGATGCAGGAGAAGGCGAACTCGTGGGTTCGCCATCTTTCGGGCGGCCAAAAGCAGCGATTGGCAGTCGCGTGCGCTCTAGTCGGCGACCCAGAGCTATTGTTTCTCGACGAACCAACGACCGGGCTGGATCCCCAATCTCGCCACGAGTTGTGGGACATCATCCGAGGGTTTCGTTCCGCCGGCCGCACCGTACTGCTCACTACGCATTACATGGATGAAGCCGAGCGACTGTGCGACCGCATAGCGATTGTCGATCACGGCAAGGTGATCGCGCTCGGCACGCCGCGCGAGTTGATTTTGAGTCTCGGCGGCGAACACGTCATCGAATTCACCCTCGAATCGAATGGCCAGCCGCAGCAAGTCGCAGCGCGCAGATTTGCCGACCTGCCCGCTGTCAGTTCTTCGCGCGCCGAAGAAGACCGTATTTGCCTGTCGGTGCGCGAACCGCATATCGCGTTGCCGGCGCTACTGGGTCGCCTCGAAACACTGAATTGCAAGCTGACCGATCTCACAACGCGACACGCCAGCTTGGAAGACGTTTTCGTCCAGCTTGCCGGACGACATCTCAGCGAGGAATCTGAAAAAATCAACCCTTAGCAGAAGTATTCTGTGACGACCGAAGTTGAAATTCATCCGCACCACTATTGGCCGCTGTGGCAACTTGTCCGCAGCCGGCTAACAGAATTCGTGCGCGAGCCAGAAGCACTGTTTTGGGTCTATGGCTTTCCAATTCTGATGACAGTGGCCCTCGGCATTGCCTTTCGCAATCAACCGGTTGAGCAAGTAGTCGTCGCCATCATCGACAACTCGTCGGCGGCCGACACTCAACAAGCCCTTGTCTCCACCAAGACAGATGAACGATTCAAGGCAACCATCTTGTCCATGGACGTAGCTCGTTTGAAACTGCGCACCGGCAAGACCGATTTGGTGGTGATTGCCAGCCACGTCGACGGCACGCTGCAGTACCAATACCTATTCGATCCAACCCGCCCGCAAAGCGTGCTGGCGCGAAACGCGGTCGATGATCAGTTGCAGCGATCCGCCGGACGAAAGGATGTAGCGACCACGCGAACCATCAAAGTCGAGGAGCCGGGGAGCCGATATATCGATTTTTTGGTGCCCGGTTTGCTCGGAATGAGTCTCATGGGAGGCGGTCTTTGGGGTGTCGGCTTCGTCACGGTCGATATGCGAATTCGCAAGCTGCTGAAGCGATTTCTAGCAACGCCCATGAAAAAAAGTCACTTCCTGGCGGCGATCATGATCAGCCGTTTGACATTCATGGTGCCAGAGGTGTTGATCATCTTGATCTTTGCCCGTTATGCGTTCCATGTGGTCAATCACGGCAGCGTTGCGGCCGTGATCGTGCTGATTCTGCTCGGGGCTTTCACATTTTCTGGCATCGGCTTGTTGGTTGCGAGCCGAGCAAAAACACTGGAAGCTGTTTCAGGGTTGATGAATCTGGTGATGTTGCCGATGTGGATTATGTCGGGAATTTTCTTTTCGTCCGAGCGGTTCCCTGAAGCGTTTCAACCGATCGTCCAAGCATTGCCATTGACGCCGCTGATCGACGCACTGCGGGCGGTGATGTTGGAAGGAGCGTCGCTGGCGTCCCAGACGTCGCGGCTGTTGGCGTTGGCGGCGTGGGGTTCGATTACGTTTGTGCTATCGCTGCGGTTATTTCGCTGGCGTTGAATTCTTTTGGAATTCAATCGCAATGATCTACGCCACCGCCTGTACGGTGCTTAGCTCGTGGTAAGCGCTTTCAACTGTATCGGTGTCAATTTGCGATAGGTTGCGGCCTGCGCCGGCTAGCAGCGTAAGGTTGGCCAGTTGATTGATGCGGCGTGGCAAACCATCACACAAATCGTGTAGCCGATGGATCGCCTCTTCTGTAAAAGCTGGCGACGCGCGGCCAGCATGTTTGATCGCGACGTTAATGTACTCCACCGTGTCGGCCGGCTCCCAAGGTTCGATATCGATCCGCAGTTCGGCTAACTCCAACAATCGTGGCAACAGGCGACCTGCCGCATCGCTGGATGCGGCCAGCACGATACTGAGTCGGGCCTGCTGCGAACAATCCTGCTGTGCGATTCGGACCACTTGCTCCAAAGCGTTTGGCGGAGCCTCGTCGGCATCATCGAGCAGCAGCACGGTTTCGATCTGCTGATAGCGGTTTTCGGCAATCCGATCGACCACCATTCGCCACAGATGAAAAACATCGTGGCGGCGGTCGGGATTCGCACCCAACTCCGCGGCCGTCAGCCAAAGGAATTCGTGTAGGTCGATTCCCAGCATGTTGAGATTCGCCACCTGCGCTCCCTTGCGACGTAGCCTGCGGGCGAACACCTCGAGCACCATCGATTTACCACTGCCGGTCGGGCCGAGCAACAGGCCCATCCGCCGCCGCTCTTCAACTAGGAATTGCATCCTTGCCAGCGCCTCGTCGTGCGTTGGGCTGGGATGAAACAGCCGCCAGTCGAGCGAACCGCGAAACGGCGATTCGCGCAGGCCCCAATGCGTACGAAACATAGAATTTGCCACCCAAGAAAGAGCAGCCGTTGGTGCAAGGAAAAAGCAGTTTCCGTATCGTCCAAAGAATCGGTATGATCGACGGTGATTCTTTAACTTTTTTCTACGACTCCAAATATGAGACGCGAACATGTCCGAGCGATTTTTTGTTGCGACCCCCGTGGAAGGAAACTCCGCAACGCTGTCTGGCGCCGAGGCACATCATCTTACAAATGTGCTGCGCGCAAGTGTCAGTGATCTGGCGACGCTGTTTGATGGTTCGGGCGACGAATTTGTTGCTCGCATCCGCAGGATCGGAAAAGGGACAGTGAGTTTTGACATCGAACGGCGGCGATCGATCGACCGCGAGTCTGCGATTGCCCTGACGCTGGCGGTGGCATTGCCGAAGGGGGATCGTCAGCGGTGGCTGATTGAGAAATCCGTCGAATTGGGCGTGGCTCGGCTCGTGCCCTTGTTCACCCAACGTGGCGTCGCTCAGCCAGCGGATGCAGCGCTCACGAGGCTACGCCGCGGCGTTATTGAAGCCAGCAAACAATGTGGTCGAAACCGGCTCATGGAGATTGCCGAACCGCGCCGGCTGGATGAGTTGAAGGAAAACTCTCGATCGAGCCTGCAGTGTCTTATCGCCCATCCTGGCGGGCAACCAATATCCCAAGTGAAAAAGGCGTCAACCGAACTTGCCGAAATTGTCGCCGCCATCGGCCCTGAGGGCGGTTTCACTGATGAAGAGCTCGCGAGCGCGACATCGAGCGGTTGGGCCGAAATCAGCTTAGGCCCGCGAATTTTACGTGTCGAAACAGCCGCTATTGCCGTTGCTGCTTGGGCATCTCTTGCATAGGTTTGCCGCTGCGCAACGCGCGCCTCGAAATAGATGGAACTTTCGTGAAGTGGAAAAACAGTTTGTTATTCCTGGCAGACCCGAACATCCGCGGCGCTTTGTATAGCCGCTTCATCCAATTAATTGCCGCATCATGCCGCTCGCCGAAGCTTTACAAGCATCGCTTCAACTTGCTCGCCTTGGTGCGGTAGCCAACGCTCGAACTGCTCCTGCAATAGCCATCGGAATCGCATGGCAAGTGCGGCCATCCCTGACAGCACCAGCGCGACCGCGATGCCGGCCAGCCACGGTGGGCGATATCTTGCGGTCAGCGTATTCGTTCCTGCCGGTACTGCAAACAGTAGTCGCCCCCATTGATCGGCGGCACATTCGACGTTCGCTCCATCGGCGGCAGCTTGCAAAAACTTTGCCGGCAGTATATTCACGACCACCTGCCCACCTTGAGTCAGCGATGAGGTATCGACCCGCAATCCGCTGGCGTCAAACTTCACCGGCAACGGCGTTCGCGGACGATCGACTGCAAACGCCATGGGCACGGCCCCGGGAAGTTCATAAACACGAACCTCGGCGCGATCGACGACGAGCGTGCCTCGTTCTTGAATCTCCTCCGCCAATTGTTCGAGCACAGGATCGGCCTTCCAGAAGAATTCATTCTCGCTTCCCGCGGGAATTACAGGGTCTTGCGATCCCGCATAGACGACCGCCCAGCGTACTCCATAGGCTCGTAGCGTTTTCATCGTCTTGGGCAGATTAACGCGGAACGACCGTCCCCAAAAACCGTGTTGATCGACGTCAGCTCGCTGCAATGCATCCTCAGCCTTGCGAGATTCTTCTTCGACTTCATTTTCAAATAGATCGATCGTCTCGAGGCCCAATTCCATGTGCAGGCCGTTGGCTTCCGCCGGTTCGAGAAGCCGATCGACAACTGCTCCAAATTGGGGAGAATTGCTCACCAATGGATCGTAGCCGTCCAGTGCGAAGCAGCCCCAAACTGTCGGAAGCTGATGCATCATCGACAATCCATATTGCGATGATAGACTGCGGCGAGGCCCGATCGCATAAATCCGCTGCGACTGGTCCGAACTGGCGAGCAGCCGCATCTCGGGCGGCAAGTCGGGATAGGGATGAAATCCATAGTTGCAAAAACTGGGAGTCGACATCCAGGCGTGATACCCAATTAACATTGCCACGACAGCACAAAGGGCAAGCTCCCATTGCCGGCGGACGCGCCAGCGGCACAGGCCGCGTTCGAGCAGAAGTGAACCTCCCAGCACCATGAACAACGTGGCAAATGCCATGAACTTGAATGGGTGCTTAAAACTGGAAAACGGCGGAAACTTCGCCAGAAGATACCACAATCCGCCGGAGCGGCCGAATGTAAATAGCAGTGCGATCCATGCCAGCAAGAGCCACACGTTTGCGGCAACCGTGCGGCGGTTCCAGCGGTAGGCGATCATCGACAACATGCCCAGTGCCGCCACCACCGAAAAGACGGTTCCCGAGTAATTCATGTGACCCATGCGATCGAAGTCCGGTGTTTCGAGAACGCCCGGAAATGTTGCACTTGCCAATGGATAGGGTAAAAACATGGAGAGCAAAAATGGCAGCATCGATCCGTCGCCCGCTCGCCGCGGCAAGCCTGATAATTCGGCGTATTGGACGATCAGCAGCGGTGCAGCAATGGCAAGACTGACGAGCAGCGCGGCCGTCGCAGGAAAAATTGCCGACCAGTTGACTGCGCGACTTCCTAAGAACACCGCAATGGCAACGATGTAGAAAAAAACCGCATACGACCACATCTGCGCATTGCCGGCGTGAAATAGCAATCCCAAAGCGCCACCCGTCGCGAGTACCCATTTCCAGCCGACCTGCGCTTGACGAAATCGCTCCAAAAGCCCAACCAGTAGCGGCGACCAAAAGGCCAGCGGCGTCATGTAGTACCACGATCGGCCCGCGATCAAGAAGAATCCTGCTAACGCAAAGCAACCTGCCGCCATTGCCGAGAGCGATGCGCGAACGCCTAGAACTCGGCAAGCCCAAAACGCCGCGAAATATCCGGCCACCAAGTGCAAGATGCAAAACACATCGAGCGT
>JADZDJ010000030.1 GCA_020851115.1 Pirellulales bacterium | reverse complement strand
TTGGCCACGCGAATTCCCTTGTCGTAGGTCGTTTCCAGCAGTTGAACGACCGGGCGGAATCCTTTCCAGGTCATCGTCGCGGCCCAGTTCATCGCCGTCGTGGCGCTGTCAATCAGCGTCCCATTCCTGTGCCGCTCCAGGATGCCCCAACAGCGTTCGATCGGATTGTATTGCCGCCGCGCGAGAACTCGCCCAGCTCGAGCTTGGCCTTGGTGTCGATGGAAATCCGCAGTGAGTCGGCGCGGGCGTCGGAAGCTTGATTCAGCACGCTGGCTGAACACGTGGCGGCGGAGAAGATCAGCGGCGTGGAACGCGGGGCTGCGTATCTGCTCGGCAAGGTACAGGGAATCGGTCCCCAAGCTCACCAGTGGGCCGAAGCGATGCTCGCCACGCGCGGCATCGAAGGCACGCGAGTGCTGCAAGGCTTGCTCTCGCTGGCCAAGAAGCACGCGGTTTCGTCGCTAGAAACAGCGTGTGAGCAGCCGCTGCTGACAAGCAGGATCGAGCCGATGCCAGAGTTCTTCTAACGCGAGTTGCTTCGGCGGCGTCTGAGAGCGCGGGGGGGGACGGCGGCAGGATCGCAGGACATCCAGCCGTCGCCGTAGAGCTTCCGCACCGCGCCGATTCTGAGGAAAATTCCGTCGAAAGTAGTCGAATTTTGCGGGCTACGCCGATTTTGGTCACGAGGGGACGGTGCAGGGCGTGCCGCATCGGTTATGATATTGGAGCAATGTTGCCTGCGGGCGGATGCTGGACGAAGCCTGCCAAGGACGGTATTCTCTTTCGCGCCGATAACCGACGAATGATCACCGATCTGAGCGAGATTGCGCAGAAATCCGAGATTGCGTCCAATCCTGTGTCGTCGCGATTTAGCGGCAAAATCGTCCTCATTACCGGTGCCAGCGATCGGGGTATTGGCGGCGCAATCGCCGAGCGGCTGGCGAGCGAAGGGGCTGCGATTGCGATGTTGTCGCGTCACGAGGGCAAGCGGATCAACAAACGCTTGGGACGCCTACACTGTCAATCGCTGTGGACGAAATGCGACATTACAAGGGCGGACGAAGTCGCCCAGGCGGTCGATCGGACCATCGAGCGGTTCGGCCGAATTGATGTATTGGTGAATAACTCTGGCGTCGAATATGCTAAACCCTTCGAGAAATTCACCGACGACGAGTGGCAGGGGCTACTCGACGTCAACTTGCACGGCGCGATTCGCGTGAGTCGCGCCGTGTTGCCACATTTTCCTGCTAGCGGCGGCGCGATTGTCAACGTGGCATCGGCGCTAGGCATCGGCGGTTGTTCTAGCTTTTCGATTTATAGCGCTGCGAAGGCAGGCTTGATTGGCTTGACGCAATCGCTCGCCTGCGAACTTGCACCGCGAAAGATTCGCGTCACGGTGATCGCGCCTGCCTTGGTTGCCACCCCAATGACACTCAAGCACATGGAGCACCTCACCAAGGAAGTGCATGCGCAGCTCGAAGCGATTCATCTTCTGGGCGTTGGCGTGCCGCACGACATCTCGGGCGCAGTGGCGTTTCTTGCTTCGGACGATGCCCGTTGGGTTACTGGAGTGACGCTGCCGCTGGGGTGGTCGCCGCAATTCTCGCTGCCCGTCGAGCAATTTATGATGCGGTCGGCCAATCCACTGCCGAGCAAGCCGCGATAGATTATTCCACGGCCACGTTCTCGATCTGCCAAGTTTCGCGCCCGGTCGAATATTCGAGGCTGCGTTTGACAGCGATCATCACCGATATCGGCTTGCGACCTGGCGCGGTGATTTGGTAGTGAACAACGCACAGATCGTGTTGATCGTCCCGCCCAAGCGATTCGGTTGAAGTTCGCATGATGACCGATTTCTGGCCGGCTTCCAGCAGCGATTTCATGGGCTCTTCCGCCACGAACTTCGCGAAGCTCTTTTGCGATTCGGGGTCGTTGTTGTACGCCTCGGGCAGTGCCTCGTTCAGCGGCTTGCGAACTCCCGATCGCTCGCGGAGCTGATGCGCAGCATAGGGTTTATCGTGCTGCAAGAATTCGAGGAACTTGCCGCTAAACGCCTCGGCCCGGCAGGCCAGCCAATATTGCCGGCTGAGGGTGCGGGCTGGCGCAGCGACGCCAAACAGAATCGCCAGCAGCAAGCCGAGCAAGGCGATGTACCAGCCGGTCAATTCTTCCGACGCGCTGATCCGCCGCATCGCGACCAGCGCGGTAATGATGGCCAATAGCGGCACAAGCCACAGCACCGGCCCCACCATTGCCGCAGCCGAGGCAATACCTAGCGCCAAGGCTAAAATCGCCAAGCCGCTCACGGCGCGGTATTGAATCGTCCCGTCGCTTGCGGCGCGATTCTTCGACGTTTCAAGCTGAGGTGTGGACATCGCGTGATCGGTTCGTGCCGCGAACCAAGCGAAACCAGCCGTGCTCGGCAATGCTCGACTTAGGCTCCGCTCGGCTTGCGCAACCTACGGCGCATTGACTCGTAGATTCGGTTGCTTCTCGAAGGTCTTTCTTCGCGTACCATAGCGCAAGATGAAGTCTCCTTCCTTGTCGAATGGCGTTCCGGTTCCCAGCGAGCCATCCTCACCCATCTTGTGCATAAACGCCATCCAATTTCGGTCGGGGGCGAGGCCAAAAAACATTGCAGAATTTGGTTCCGGCTGGAAATCGCCACCAAAGAAATTTCTCGACAGCGGCGAAGTGTGCAGGGTGAACAGCGAAAACTGGATCATCAGCCAGCCAATCCAGGCTGCGAAAAACAAGCCGCCGCCGATGTCGACAGGCTTTTTGAACCGCACTCGATACCGCGACAGCGTGTCGGTCAGGATTCGCAAGACAATCAGCGACACGCAAAAAATCAACCACAGGGAGACAAAGTCGATTAAGTAGGTATAGCTGCCCATTTGTGAATTCGCCCACGTCGCCAGTGGTTCAAAAAAGTTTGTCGCGATCATCGCCGACAGCAGCACGTTGATGAACATGACGGCGGCCCCCCAAAGACCCTCGTTAAAGATCATGCCGAGGCAAATGAAGAAAATGACGAGTAGGGCGATGGTGATGTACATGGTTTGCTGTTCGTCAGATGTCCGTGGTCCGTTGTAGATCCATTGTGCTTGTCGCCGACGACTGACCACTGGCAACCGACCAAAAATTACCCTTGCAAGGCCCGCTGCAATTCTGGCATCGATGTGACACCTTTGACAACGAGCACTAAGCCTTCATCCTGAAACGTCTTCATGCCTCCTTTGCGCGCCGCGGCACGAACGAGGTCGAGCTTCGGGCTTTTCATCAGCACTTCGCGCACCGCGTCATCCACGATCAGCAGTTCGAACATGCCCGTGCGGCCTTTGTAGCCAATGCCCTGGCAGTTCGGACACGGCTTTTTTGGATCAGGCTCCGATGGAGGCCGGAAAAACGCCTGTACTTTTCCTGGGGGCAGGCCGAGTTGCTTGAGCAATTCCTGCGGCGGCGGATATGGCTCTTTGCACTGGTCGCACAGCTTGCGAATCAACCGGACGCAAACCGCGCCGGTTGCCGCGCCGACTAGATCCTTCGGCGGCGCTTTGAGCATCATCACGCGTAGCACCGATTCGGCCGCGTCTTTGGCCCGCACGGCGGTCATGATCAAGCGGTCTTCTTGCACTTGATCGCAAAGAAACTTTACCGTCTCGGCATTGGGCAGGTGCCGCATCACGAGCACGTTCGGATAGGTGCGAATCACTTTCTGCAATGTTGGCAGCGGCGTTTCGCCGGCAGCCGCGTTGTAGGTGGTGACATGCACGTTTTCGATATCGTGTTCGCGGTGGGCGACATCCTCAATCGAGGCAAAGTCGCGCATGTACCGGTCGCAAGCCTTGAGCGCGCCGTCGAACAAACTGCTCAAGCCACCGCCCGGCGGCGCGGAAAAGATGACAAAGCCCCGCGGCTGACTCAGCAACTCCTTGAGCTTTTCCTGCGTCTTGGGCCTCATGCCCAGTTCTTCGAGCGTTTGAATCGGCACTTTGGTGGGATTCAGATTGATCAACACTCGCTCGGCACCGTCGGCCGTTTGGCTCTGCAACCGGGCGAAAAACTTCGCGCCGTTGTATTCGGCGGCGAAGTTTCCTTCTTGTCGTTTGACCCGCTCGTTGGCATCCGCGCCGGCAATGGTTTTCAGGACGGCGACCATCATTTCACCAGGTTCCCGCTCGCGCGGCTCAACATTGTGCCAGACGCCGTCGATTTGATAGCGGACGGCGACATGTTGTGGGGTGACTTCCAACAGCGCCGCATTGCCAACTCGGTCGATCAGTTCAGCAAACAGATCCTTCGTCGGTACATAGCCCGGCGACCGCCTGGCCAAGAGTAAATTCGCCTCTCCGTCCTTGTCGCCGCGCGCAGTGGCTTTGAAATGCACAGGGGCGCCCTTTTGATGGGCTAGTTGACGTTCGCTGGCGATTTTCACGCCGACCATTCCCATTGCCTGTGCAAAAACGTGGCGCAAGTGGCCAGGCGTCATCACTTTTTGATGTTCCTGGACGATCTTGTTGCGCAACACCACATAGGTGCCCAGCGGAATCGCCCAGGCAAACACCATCACCAGATAGCCAACTATAAACCAAGGTACCATCAATAGCAGCAGAAACGCCACCATGAATGGCGCGAAGACGACTGGATCCCAAACCGCGTAGTTTAAGCTCGTTCGATTCGTATCCTGGCCGACCCAATCGGTCGTCTTGACCCACAGCAGGAACAAGGCGATGACCAACACCAATTTGAGCGTACTCAAATAGTGCCCAGGGCCGTGAGGGAAAGCCGTTGGCGACGGCGGCAGTGAAAAGTTCGGCCAGCGATCGGGCGCGGCCGCCGGTTGGTCTGGCGAGGGTGGAACTTGTGCCCATGCGCCATCGACCGCCATCAAGCTGGCAGTCAAAAACGCGCCCCCGAGAATCAATTTTCCCCAATGCGCCATTAATTCATTCCAAAGTAGCAGAGTCTGGTCGTTCGGTGACTGATCGTCCCGGCTGGCTTGCTGGCAACGTTTGTCGCATCTGTCTACCAGACATCAGGCCGCCAGCCTACCCAACAGGTTTACAGAATTCCCGGTGTTTTGACTTCGATGCCCTTGAGCGCCATTTTCAGTGCCTCGACGTTGGGCGCCACTTCGAGCGCCACGTTTCGATCCACCAAATCGCGCTCCACCAAGTCCTTCAAGCTGGCCGTAAAATCTTGCATTCCTTCCTTGGACGACATGCGAATCAAGTCGCCCAATTTTTCATCGCGCTCCTCCAGCAGGAGTTTGCGAACCGACGGATTGAACGTCATGATCTCGACCGTCGGCACGCGCCCCACACCGGGCTTAATCGACGGGAGCAGCTTCTGGGCGACAATGCCCCGCATGTTGAATGCGATCGCGCTGCGCAGCGCATTGTGCATTTCTTGCGGAAACAGGTCGAGAATGCGGCTGATCGTGCTGGGTGCAGAACTGGCGTGAATCGTCCCAAACACCAAGTGGCCGGTTTCCGCGGCATGAATCGCCGTCATAAAGGTTTCTTGATCGCGCATCTCGCCCACGAGCATCACGTCGGGGTCTTCGCGGACGGCATGCTTCATACCAATGGAAAAGTCGATCACATCCGTGCCGACCTCACGCTGATTGATCAAGCACTTGTCTTCCGTAAACGTGAATTCGATCGGATCTTCCAGCGTCAGAATGTGCTTGCGGTAGTTGTGGTTGATATAGTTGAGCATCGACGCGATGGTCGTGCTCTTGCCAGAGCCCGTGACGCCTGCCAGCAAGATCATTCCTTGATCGAATTTGCACAAGTCTTCCATGATCGGAGGCAGGTTCAGGCCAGCGAAGTCCGGAATCCAATTGTTCACGCGCCGAGCCACCATGCCGACATGCCCCAGTTGCTGAAGAACGTTGACGCGGAACCGCCATTTGACGCCGTCCACATCAACGACGTGGGCAAAGTCGCAACCGCCAGTTTCGTCGAAGATCGCCCGCCGCCGATCGTCGAACATGGCAAAAATGAGTCGCACCATTTCTTCGTCGTCGATCGGATCGCGACTCAAGGGACGCAGCGATCCTTTGACTCGCACATAGGGCGGACGATCGACCTTCAGGTGCAAGTCGCTTCCTTCGTGCTTCACCAGTGCGCGAAAAAGCTTGTCGATCTCCAGGTCTTGCCGCCTTTGTAGAAAGCGGTCTTCCGTGGGTGACTTGAGCTTGAAATGATGATTAGTCGCGTGTTCGGCCATAGTGCAGTAAATGACGAATGACGAAACTCGAATGACGAATTGATGTTCAAATCACCATGAACAATGACGAACTTCGCGGGGCAGAATCTTGGTCATTGGTCATTCATTTGTCATGCGACGCTCGCCATTCCTTCAAAAAGGTCTCACAATCGGACGTGGATGCCTCGCTTGCGCATCACTTCTTTCACTTGCCGTATTGAAAATTGGCCAAAATGAAATATGCCAGCGGCAAGCGCGGCGTCGGCGCAACCGAGCTGGATGGCATCGGCCAGGTGTTCCGGTTGGCCTGCTCCGCCGCTGGCGACCACAGGAATCGACACCGTCTGGCTGACGGCGGCCGTTACCTCTAAATCATAACCACTTTGCGTTCCGTCTGCATCCATCGAGGTCAGCACAATTTCCCCGGCACCAAGCCGCTCGACTTCCCTGGCCCAGGCCACGGCTTCTTTACCAGTCGGAACGCGGCCCCCATGGATGTGGACTTCCAATACTTCGCGGCCCTTTAGCTTGACGCGTTTGGGGTCGATATTCACGACGGTGGCGCAACTGCCAAATTTTCGCGAAATCTGCGTAATTAGCTCGGGTGTGCGGACGGCTGCCGAATTAATGCTGACTTTCTCGGCCCCCGCCTTAATCAGCCGAGCCGCATCGTCCAAAGTCCGAATTCCACCGCCGACGGTGAAGGGCATGAAAATGACATCGGCCACCTGCCGAACCACGTCGGCCATGATGTCCCGTCCTTCGTGGCTGGCCGTAATGTCGAGCAGCACCAGTTCATCGGCTCCCTCGGCTTCGTACCGTTTGGCCACTTCGACCGGATCGCCAGCATCGCGCAAACCCAAAAACTTCGTCCCTTTGACCACTCGGCCGCGGTCGATATCGAGACAAGGAATGACGCGTTTGGCAAGCATGGCAACAGATTTCACGGACACCCGAAACTTCTCACTCTAAATAGCCCGCAAAACCGGGTCAACGCCCCAAAAGTAGCCCAATTCGGGTGTCGAAAATACTGGCATCGAGCGCGTCCGCAAGCTACAAGAGAGTGTAAAACAGAATTGACGGTTCTTTCGTCTGAAAGGGCTGGGGATGTCGACGGCAGTGATCAAGATCCTTCGTTGCGCGTCCCCGTGGTTGTTTGTCTTGGCGGCGACTGGGCTCATGGCCCCTTCAACAGCTTGGGCCCAGCCACGGGTTCAGCGGTTGTTGCAGCGGCTCGAGCAGAAGCAGCAGTTTCAGCAGCAACAGCAATACAAGCCGCAGGAAACCGCGCTCCCCGAAATCGACGGCCTTGATCCGTGGCTGCGTCGGCTGCATGAACTCGTTCCGCAATCAGCCGCCTACTATGCTTCATTCGACCACGAAGGTCTCGTTACGGCTGCCAGTGCTGTCGAAGCTTGGGTAGCGCAGTGGGTCCAGATTGCCGCTGGCCGAACGATCGACGAACAAATTGGCATTGTCGGTCGGTTGCACGACGTCAAGTCGTCGATCGATCGGCAACTCGATAATGTCCTTGCGCTACGCGTTGAATTTTCCGCGCTCGTCGCCGATCAGCAGCGACACGAAGCCCTGCGCCGCTACTTGCAAACCGCCAACACGCTGATCGATCTTTCTGGCCGATTACGATTTTTGTTGGTCGACGGGGTTGAAGATGCCGCTTTTCGAACGGCCCAACAGCCTATCTTCCGCGGCCGTTTGATCGATCTGCTGGCGGAAAAGCAAAGTAGTGTTGGCGCTCAGGAAATGTCGATGGCGTTGTTCGATCCGCCGGCTAGCGTACCCGATGCGCCTCCGCCGCTGACACCGCCGGAAAAGTTCGAATTGATCAAGATCATCGTCGCCAGCGGCAACTTTGAATTCGTAGATGATCTTGCTTCGTTTTTGCTCAATACGAAAACGCCTCCGCCATTGGCGCTTGCCGCGGCCCAGGCCATTCGTGAACTTGGCCTGCCGCAAGATCCGCGGCCGGGGCAAGCAGAATCGTTGCCGAAACCAGCGATCACGGCTCAACAAATGCGCGATCACCTGCAGCAAATCGACCCGACTCGCTTGAGCCTCTCCGAACGCGCGCGATTGGACGAATTGCTGGGTTGGCTAGCGAATCGTATAAAACATGGCCTCAACGGCGATAGCTTTCGGTTGGGTAGCTTTCGAGTCCGTCCCGGCGACTGGCTGCTGATGCGGAACCCTTCACCGTACAATTTATTCACCGATTTATCTCCCGGCCTGTTCACCCATGTCGGGGTCGTCGCCCTCGAAGCCGGCAGCGACGGCAAGCAGCGGATGGTGATCGTCGATCTGCCAGAACGCGGCACGACCATGCCAGCCACGAATGTCGAAGCGTTTCTCGATCGCACGCTTCATTATGTTTTTTTGCGACATCCGGATTCTGCGGTAGGCCAGACCATGGGCGAGACGGCAACCGCGTTCATTGGCAATCCGACCGAGTTTGATTTGAATTTTCGCACCGACCGCGTAGCCGCGATTAAGGGTAAATCACTCCGGGGCGAAAAGATTCACACGTATTGTGCCGGCTTTTTACTGCTGTGCTCGCAGGAAACCGGTCGGCCGCGAGAGACGTTTTTTCCGATCACCGAAACTACCGCGGCCGGTCAAACCAAAAGCAACTTGGCCAAGCTCGGCTTGTCGCTTGGCGAAGGGTTTATTTCGCCGACCGGCGCGCTCTTCGCACCGCAGCTCGAGCTGGTCGGCCGCAGCGAACCGATGTACGACCCTGGCCGCGAAGTGGAGGAAGCCATTTTCGATCATTTTGCGGGCTGCATGGAACATAACGAATTGCAGCCATCGCCCAATGCGTTTCAATCGCTGCGGCTGAAAATGGCCGAAGCGTCGAAGAATAACCCATTGCTGGCCAAAGCTCTGGCGGCCTCGGCCAGCGTCAGCGAAGACATGGATCTAGTATCGGCCGCAAAAGCGGCGGCAGTGGTCGAGACGCTCGACGAGATCGCGTATGGCGCTAGCGGGGAATTTCTTCGGGCGCGCGAGGCCATCGTGGAAGGTATTCCAACAGAAGTGGGCGAGCGTTCGGCGTCGGCGACCCAACGTGAGGCCACCGTACAGCTCCGCAACCGCCACGCCGATCTCGTCGCACGCTGGGAAAACCGCCAACTCTCTCCTCGCCGACTACGCATCGAACTGGTGAAATACTACATCGAGCGCGGCAAGACACAAATCGACGAGCGGTTCTTTGGTGGCGACCGATAAATGGTAATCGGGCTTGTGCTGAATTTCGTCCTTGGACGTGAAATATGCATTGGCAAACTCCAAGTAGATCGCGGTAATTTCTTGTTTACGGTCGGCCGAAGGCAGACGGCCGGCCTTTTCGCGGTAAATCAATTCGGCGGCACGAAAATCTCCTTTCCGAACGAAAGCCACGCCACGGCCCTTGCAAATTTGCCCTGTCGTGCCCACACGCTGTCGGGAAAATCGCGCTGGAGTTCGTAGGCCGCAATGGCAGAATCGTATTTTATAGCAATGATAAAGCCCGCGATTCCAAGTCCCCCAATATGTCACGCGGCGCTGCCGAATCCTTGGCGACCTCATCGATGCTGTTCACCGCGTCCGCGTATTTCCCGTCTTGCAGCGCCCGTCGAACCGCCTCTGGGATTCTGCCAACATTCTGCTTGAAAAATGGCCACGCCTCACTATCGGCCTTCTCCGCCTAGCCACACCTCTCGGCATCCAATTCGGCCGCAATGACGCAGTAAAGATTAACAATCGTCGAAGTCGCCGATGAAGCCAATAGCAAGGCCGCCAGCCGCAACACCGATCGCATGTTGTTCTCCTCCTGGTAAGCGGTGCAGTGGCCGTTCACCCGAGCTTCAAGTTACAATGGGGAAAGGGAAAGGTAGATCGCGGATTCTGCCGAAATCTCGGCCTAGCTAACCGTTTGGCGCAAGAACTGCGAAAAAGTTCAATTTGCGTTGAAAATCATCGCAACAAGTTACGCCCTGCGATCGACGAAACCACACCGACACTGCCTGCGAAGTAACGAGTTAGTAACATCGCCAACAGGCCACAAATGCGGTGATGGCCCACGACCGAAGGTAGGTTTCTTTCGCCGGAAGTGACGATCTCATACACTTAAATCAGCCTTTCGTTCTTACATTTGACCCACTGGAGCATTTTCATGGTCGGCAGAATTCTCAAATTTCCCTTGGTAGTCGCCGTTTTCCTGACCTTTGCTACTTCGCTGCCTTCCTTTGCCGCGGAAATCTCCGAGAAATCGGCCGAACGGCTCCTTGTGGTGGCCCCCAAGCAGTTCTTGCCGGCGCTCCACAAGTTTTTGCAGCATAAGCTGAAGCTGCTTGACACGACGCTCAAACCACTGGATGAGATATTGGCCGTGGGCACAGGGGCGGACGACGCTGAAAAGTTGAAGCGGTTCTTATACGAGCAGTGGAAGACACGCGGCCTCGACTACGTGCTGCTTGTGGGGGACATCGACGTATTGCCGGTGCGATACATGACGCTCGATCGCGTCCATCAACCGGCATTTAACTACTCGATGTATCCGTGCGATTTGTATTATTCCGATCTGGCAAAGAAAGATGGTACGTTCGACGACTGGAACGGTCGACACGACGGCTTTCATGCTGGCTACTTCGGCGAAGTGCGCGGCGAAGCCAACAAGGACGATCCGATCAACTACGATGCAATCGATTATCAACCCGATGTTGCCGTGGGGCGCTGGCCGGTAAGCACTCCGGACGAAGCGGCTCGGATCGCGGACAAAACCATTCGCTACGAACAACAAGTGTTGTCCGGCAAGCGTCCCGGTTTGCACCGCGCTGGGTTTGTGTCGGTCGGCGGTTGGGTCGATAGCCGCGGCTGGATGGATGAGCAAATCAAGCAATTGGGGGCTGGGTGGAACGCTGAAAAGCTCTATTATTCCAACAGCCCGAATCGCTCGGCGGTCGAGAATCCCACTCGCGAGCAGGTCTGTGAACTGTTCAACCACGGGACCGGATTGATCGTTCATGCCGGTCACGGGCTCGACGACAAGTGGGAAGAATGCTTTTTTATGCAAGATCTGGACCGCATCAAGAATGCCGACGCGCTGCCGGTGGTGGTCTCGGCTGGATGCAGCACGGCCACGTTCGCGCCGCTGCCGCCGTATGGTGCATATGTAGACGTCAACGGCGCGCCTCACTCTGGAACCGACCACGGCGAAAAGTTCGATTCGCCACCCCCCTCGCCGGCAAATTACCAAACGGGCGACTACAATCTCACGGGTCTCGGCGAGCAGATATTGAAGCGCAATGAAAACGGCGCGGTCGCCTACATCGGCTGCAACACAGGGAGCCAGCCATGCGGTCTGACGCTGGTCGAAGGGTTTGTTCGAGCAGTCGCCAACGATGAACATCCTCGACTGGGAACATGCTGGTCGCAGGCCGTCGGCTATTATTATCGAGCGCAGCAACTTGGAACGATCAAGCCAACCGAAAGCTGGTATCCAGCAAGCATTTTCTTTCAGCCGATGAAGTTCATGTTGTTTGGCGATCCAAGTTTGAGATTGCCAACCAGCCGAACAGAGGTTCGTTGATCGCAGAGCACCGCGATCAGCCGTCGGAACCGCTCGTCGATCGACGCTGTTTCCGCCCCCAAATCGTCATGGGGAAGACTCGCTCGCGCGCTTCCGCAGGAAAGAAGCAACTGAACAGATATCCGAAGACGACCGTCGGCACACAGCCTGTGAATGCGTTCCAAATGAACGAGACATAATTTGCCCCCAAGTACCAGGCTGTGGCAAATCCCGCGAGTGCGCCAAGAATAGTTCCCGTCGAATTCGCGCGCATTGAAAACATGCCCAACAAGAACATGCCCAACAGCGGTCCGCTGAAAAAGCCGATCACGCTCACGGCTATCTCCACGACCGAGCCTAGGTTGGCCGAGTAAACACCAATCGCCGCTAAGGTGACGACCAAGCCCCAGACGAACGTTACCCAACGGGCATTTTCCAACGTCACGGCCTTCGAATTGGCTTGTAGGCGGCGGATGCGCTGAACGAAATCGACGCAGGTCACGGTGCTCAGCGAGTTCAATCCCGATGAAAACACGGACATTGTGGCTGCGAACAAGCCGGCAAATACCAAGCCGGCCAATCCCGATGGGAGTACGCTGCGGATGAAGTGCGGCATAACGAGGTTCTGTACATTTTCCTTCGACTGGCTCACCATGTTGTTCAACGAGGCAAGCAACTCGCTATTGCCCGGCGCGTGATAGTAGGCATAGAAGCCCAATCCGAGGAAGTTGAGAAGAACCATTACAGGAATCGCCAAAAAAGCCGAAAACATCAACGATCTCGTCATCATTTTTCCCGAACCGGCCGAGATATATCGCTGAACCAATACTTGATCACTGCCGTACGCAGCGACCTGGGTGACCAACATCCCAAGAAAGATTCCCCAAATGGTCATTTCCTGCCAAAATTGCGGACGCCAAAATTCGGTGTCAAAAGTGAATAGCTTGGTGTGGCCACCGCTGTCGGCCGATCTCCAGATCGTGACGACATTGCCGTCAAACTGCCAAAGCACGACGCCGAGCATGACGAAGATTCCGCCGACCAAGACAAAGAACTGCATCACGTCGGTCCAGAGCACTGCCTTCATGCCGCCGAATACTGTGTAGAACGTCGTCAACGCGCCAATCACAATAATGCAGGCCCATACATCCCAGCCGGCAATCTGTCTGAACGCCAATGAAACCGCGAAAATAGCCACCGCCAGGTGCGCGGCACGTTGAAGTGAAAAAATAGCTGAGGCAAACAATCGACAACTAAGGCCGAACCGATGCTCGAGATATTCGTAGATCGTGTAAACCTGCAGCTTTGCCAGAAACGGGATGAACAAATAGGCCACCAACCAGGCCATGAACGGCAACATTAGCGTACTCATGGGATACCGCAGGTCTTGGTCGTAAACCCAGCCAGGAGATCCCATATATGAAATCGCTGACAGATCGCAGGCGATGACCGAAATGCCGACCGCCCACCACGGGGCCGCGCGCTCGGCCAAAAAATACCCGGCCAGATTCTTTTGCTTTCTGGCAAACGAGAGCCCCAATAGAATGGTCGCCAACATGTAGATGACGAGCACCAAGTAACCGCTCAATCCAAAGTTGCCAGGCATCAGGAATCTTCCTGTCGAAATTGATTGTGAACGATGAAGGCTCACTCGCTGGTGAATGGACCGTAATGTAGTCAACGGTAATCGAATACGCAAATACTTGTCCTGGGTGGGCTAGACAAGTGGGTACATGCGGCCCGGTGAGATTGGAGCGGCCGATCGGTTCATCAAAAGAGTGGATTGAACGCTCGGCTTCGATCGGCGTTCACTTCCCTGTCAGCCGCTCATCCAAGAACGCTTGGGCACTTTTCCACGTTCGCTCGTTTTCTTCTTTCCCCCAGCCGTGTTCGGC
Source organism: Pirellulales bacterium (assembly GCA_020851115.1). Classification (GTDB taxonomy): domain Bacteria; phylum Planctomycetota; class Planctomycetia; order Pirellulales; family JADZDJ01; genus JADZDJ01. The sequence continues at coordinate 38,626 of JADZDJ010000030.1, read as the reverse complement.
ACCGAGCAGGAATTCAACGCGGCCGCGGATGTCGTTTTTTGTCAGTGCGCGGACCATTTGCCAGGCTTGATCGTATGGAACCAGCGGATCGTTCGTGCCCTGAAACAGGAGCATGTCGGCGTCGTGGCGGTTGACGTACGTGATTGGCGATGCGCGCTGATAGGTTTTAATGGCCGCTTCGGGCTTCTTGCCGATCCAGTCTTCGAGTATCACCCGGCTGACCGGTGGAAACGGATCGACCAGATTCGTTGGGCCGAAGTAGGCAACCACCGCTTGCACTTTACTCGATTGATCGGCCCATCCGCCGTCCCCTTCAAGGCCGTCTTCAGGGTCCATCACGCCGAGCATCATCGAGAGGTGTGCGCCGGCCGAAAAACCAACTGCGCCGATTCGATCGGACTGAAGCTGCAATTCGTCGGCATGCGCCCGCAGCCAGCGAACGCAGCATTTCACGTCTTCCACCTGGGCAGGAAACTTGTATTTGGGAGCCAAGCGGTAGCCGACCGACACCGCCACATATCCGCGGCGGGCGAGTTGCTCGATTAAATCTTGATGAGCGTCTTTGCTCCCTGCCGCCCAGCCGCCGCCGTGAATGACGACGACTGCCGGAGCCGGTTTTTCGAGTAATTTCGGCTTCGCCAGATGCAGGGTTAATTTCTCCCCGCTTCCGGAGCCATATTCGACATTCCGTTGCTTTTCAATTTCACGCGGCCCGGCGTCGTCCGCTCGCGTCGATACGATCAGGGGCGAACAAGCCACACAGAACATGGTCAAGGCGAATCGCGCGATCATCGTCTTGGCTCCTGTACCCGACACCGCGGCGGCAGCAGGCTTTCTAGGCGCATCCTTCAGTTGGAAAACGTGCTGTTTCCGAGATGGCGTCCGACGACCAGGATGATGGTACGGTCGGCCATCGCGCGACTCACACGATTGCACTCCATCGGCAGGGCGTCGGGGGAGGCACAAACCGCTCGGCTTACTCGCGAGCGGGCCGACATGGTATTCATCGCGGACCAAGCAATCTACGCAGATCGCGAATGCGGATACAAGGAATTGTTATCCAATCGATCGCGACGCAATGGGTCGGCCGCAGCTCCGCTATTTGGCAGCGGCCGCGGTGTGTTTGGCTTCGGCGATACCAATCACTCCCACGGCAACGCGAGCGCCAGCATTTCCCGACGGTTGGCTCATCAGGTCGTCGGCGTCGGCGTGGACCACCATCGAGCGGCCAATCACGGTCTGCAACTTCAATCCGTCGACGGTCTTGTTTACTTCTGCGATGCCCTTGCTGTCTGCGTCAACATTTCCCAAATCTCCCGCATGATGCGCCGATGCCTCTGGTCCGGCGTGAGGCGCGCCGGATGGATTGTAATGGCCACCGGCCGATTTCCCTTCCCCATCGCGCAAATCGCCAAATTGATGAATATGAAAGCCGTGTTTTCCTGGCTTAAGCCCTGTGATCTTGCCTTTTACCACAACATCGTTGCCGTGTTGCGTCAGCGTCAACGTGCCGTTCACGCCGCTGTTCTTCATGGGGACCAGCACGACAACAGCCTCGCTCGGCCCGCCGGTTACGGCAGCGTGTTCATGCGACGGCTGTTGTGCCAGCGCGACAGCGGACAACAAACAAGCAGGAAGGGCGACAACGAGCTTCAGCATGGCGAATTCTCCTGTGTGAAATTGGTACATTCGTCGGCAGACTGCGACCTTCAGCAGTTACCCAATTATTCCGCAAATTTATCGCCATGCAAACCGCCCCCGGCGGTGTCAGGTTCGGCGCGATAGGGGCAAAAGACAGAATTTGTGAAAAATTGGCATTTTAGCCGAAGAATTCTGACTTTCCGCGATATGTCAGCATAAGAACGCCTCTGCGTGCAGATCGGCCGCGATGAAGAATCCGTCGTGAAATTCGGGGTCATTCTCCATCAGGAAATCGACGAGTGGGCCGGCCGGCGGGCCGCGGCGGAGGGTTTGGCTGCGGCCATCGGGGCCTTGGGCGACGAACAACTCACTCTTGCCATCGGAGTTGATGTCGGCGGCGGCGACCCGCAGCGGCGCGTTGCTGCCATTGCCGCTGAAGGGCTGGAACGTGGCGATTGGGGTAGAAAGGTTTGAGAAATCGTAAGTGGCAACCTGCGAATGGCCGCCGACCCCTGCGCCGACGAGTAGCTCAAACTTTGCCCCGCCGTCGATATTCGCCGCCGCAACCCAGACACCGCCGCGCTGATGGGAATCGAACGGTAAGAACCGTCGAATGTAGGATGCGGGGGTGTTGGCCGAGCCATTCGTCAGACCGTCGAAGATTCGCACTTCGGCGCGCCGGCCCGCCCCCGAGCCGACAATGATCTCGGCTTTGGCGTCGGACCGGACATCGCCTAAGGCGATCGTTGCTCCGCCGATGAAGTTTTTTTCAAACGCCAAGAAGCGGTTGTAAGTGTTGCCGCTGAACGGCTTCGTCGGCGTCGTGGCGAAGGCGTTAAGAAACGTGCGAATTTCGGTTTTGCCGCGGCCTGGCGAAGCGGCGACATCGTTCAAGCCGTCGCCGTCCAAATCACCAACCGCCAAGTGTACGCCGCCGGAAAAAGATTTTGAGAACGCATGGAACGACGTGCCAGCGAGCGGCATTCCTGTGAGCAAATTGAAGAGCTGCACCACGGGAGCATGATTGCGACCTGGAGCGGTAATGATTTCTGGAATTCCGTCCCCAGTGACGTCGGCGACGGCGACGCGCACGCCACCGCGGTAAGTCGCTTCATAAGCTTGAAACGTGGAGAGGATCGCGCCGGTTTCGGCATCGACCACTTTCACCGTCGGCTTGCCTTGAGCAGCCGCATCGGCCGAGTAAGCCAGTACCGGAAAGAAATTCAGCTTTTCGATGCTTTCGAAGTGGATGGCTTGGAACGGCGGATCGAATATCCATGTGCCGTTGCCAGTCGTTGGGTCGTAGGTCAACTGCCGGTTCGTGGTGCTCACGAAGCGGATACTGAGGAAATCGCCGCCCGCCGTTCCAGGCGGCGGCAAGTTGCCAGCGATGGTGTAGGCTGTCGTTGCGCTGGGCGCGAGATCGAACCGGTTGACTCCGTCTGTGGCATCGAGACGGGCGGTTTCGAGCGTACCGTCGATGATTGCGATGCTTGTGCGCATTGGCGGTGGACCGACGCTATTGCAAATGGCAATCAACGTGGGATCGAGATAGTAGTCCACGGCATCGGCCCGGCCAGAATCGTCGACTGCCAGCGAATCGTCGTCGTCGCCGCCGAAAATCGACACCGGCGCAGCAATCGCCGTCAGGTCGCCTGTGCCAACCGTAAACGCATCACTGCCGCCGTTGCCATGGAGCATCATGGGCACGGAAGTGCTTTCGACCATTACCGTGTCGCCTCCATGGTTGCTCAGGTTGAGGTCGATGCTTTCGATGGCGGTGTAGGTGAGCCGGCCCTGACTGCCGAACAGCGTATCACCCATTGCAGCGCCGATGTCGGCGGACGTGAAAGTGACGGTCGCCCCGGTAACGCTGGAGGAATCGTCGAGCAGCAACTGATCTCCCATGTTGTGCGCTCCGCCATCGACTTCGACAAGAAACTTGACAAAATCGAGCGAGCCGCCTGGCGCAGCTCCGTTGGAATCAATGCGGATCGTGTCGTCGCCTCCCAGGCCGAAGAATTGGACTTTGGAAAACGCGGATATCTCAAAGCTTTGCCGATTGCCGAGACCGTCGTCGGCGATGAACCGCAAGGCATTGATTGGATCGGCTTCCAGACTCATTTCGTTGTCGTTGTCGTCGCCGGTGATTTGGAGGCAGCCCAGCATCGTGATCGTGGCGGACGCATTTTGAACTATCCACGCGCCGCGGCCAAACGTGGCTGCCAGCAGCACATCGTCGGCGGCGTTATATTGCAGGTCGTAGGCGACGGCATTTGGCAGGCCTGCACCATATTCGTTCCAGACGCCGGCATTGTCGGTGAGCATGCGAAACACGCCTCCCAGGCCGCCGGCCAGCAGGGCATCGACCGCGCCGTTTTCGACGAATTCGACCGACTGCAAATCGGAGTTCGCCAAACTGCCCGTTAGCGTGTTCCAAGTGGCCCCTGTGTCCGTAGTTTCCCAAACGCCAGATGCGCTGACGACGAATGCATGATGCCAGTCGTTGGGATCGAGTACGATGTCGTGTACAGTCGAACCGGGAAACGAGGCCACGGTAGGATTGAGCATGCCACCGGAAGTTGTACGGACATAGACGACGCCGTTGTCGTCGCCAACCCAGAGTACATCGGGGTTGGCGAGTCCGACGCTCGTGCCGCCATAGGCGATTGCGCTGATGTTGCCGAAGCCAGCGGCAATTGGGACGGCAGTCCATGTAGGATTGGCGGCCGTACCGGCATCGTTCGATTCGTAGACGGGATTCGTACTGCTCGAGCCGCCACCGACCGCAATTCGTTGCGATTGGCCTGTCATCAGTTGCGCGGCCGTGGGCGCAATGGCATTGATTTCCACCGGCGTGATGAACTGTGCTGTGAAGCCAGCTAACCCGCCTGCTGGCAGCACTTCGACAAATCCGCCGATGGGCGCGTTGGCGTTATTAAAGACTTGGCGGCGGAAGTCGCCTTGTGGGTCGCCACCGGTCATGCCGAGGTTCTGCGAGCTGAAAAATCGGATCGACCGGTTCGCGCCCGCCAGGGTGTTGACATCGACCACGACATCGCCGCCGTCTTTGCCGAGCAGGAAGTTGTTCGCGTCTTGATTGTAGATAAGGCTACCGGAGTTTTGCTGCGCATCCGTGCCGTTGTCTTGCAGGCCGCCGGTGATGATGTTCGAAACACTGTCCCAAGCAGCATTGTGCATCTCGGTGTCGCCGAGCGCTTGGCTTCCCGTGCCGATGAATGATTTCCATTTGTTATTCGTCGAATCGAGCGGATTTTGCATGAAGTAAATGCCACCATCGTCGGTCTCGATCAAGACGTTGGTGCCAATGAAGGCCATGTCGCGCGAATCGGCATGGGGAGCGGTATTGTTCATGGCGCCGGCACCGACCATTAAATCCCAACTCGGCCCGCCAGAATGGTAGCGGAACAGATTGTTGCCGCCGCCTAGGCCACCGAGGTAAACGACTTGGTTGTTGGTCGGATCGGCAAGCAGGTTGAATCCGCTGCCGCCGACGCTCCAGGCATTGAAACCTGGAGGGGTTCCAAGCGGACTCCAATTAGCGGCATTATCGGTCGAGCGATAGACACCGGTGAGAGCGCCGGTGATCGTTCCTGGGGGCGGCGGATCGGCGGTGCCAACATAGAGCACGGTATTGGCTCCGTCGTCATGCGCAGCGATTTGGATGTTTGCGGAGCTGGTGATGTCGGCTCCGACGATGCCGTTGTTCATCGCATTCCAAGTAATGATGCCCGTACCGCCGTCGAAGTTGCCTTGGAAAATGCCTTGTCCGGCGAGCGCAGCATAGAATCGTGCGGCGTTATTTGGATCGACGATTAACTGCGTGGTGCTGGCGACGGGTAATCCATTGGCGCCACTGAGAAGCGAAAATGTCTCACCGCTATTGTCGCTGCGATAGATGCCGCCGTTGGCGCCGATGCCGGCCACCAGCACCATTTGTTGAACTGCCGCTCCCGGATCGAGGTCGATGCTGGTGGGGAGCACGGATTTGATACGCGGCTCGTTGCCGAGATTGACGGGAAAGTTCAGCCAAGTGTTTCCGCCATCGATTGTGCGCAGGATGCCGATGGGCGTGCCGCCGCTGTTAATGAGGTTGCTAAAGGTGCCTGTTCCGGCAAAGAGTGTATTGCCAGTAGCGTCGAGCGGGCTGAATTCGATCGAACTGGTCGCGAGCGAGGCTTGCTGGTCGGTGAGCGGAGTCCAGGTAATTGCGCCCGGGTTCGCCGGATCGGCATTGTTGCTCCGCCAGATGCCGCCGTTGACGGTGGCAACATAAACCTGCATGGGGTTGACCGGATTGACAGCAATACTCTGCACGGCACCCGTCGCGGGATTGTTAGGGCTAACGACCGAGCCAGCATTGAGAATGACCCTCGGTCCTTGTTCGACCCAATTGGGGATGCCAACGACGTTGATCGAGAGCAACTGGCGAGTTTCGAGCGGTTCGATGACCAGGCGACGCCACTCCAACGAACGCCGTCCACGAGCGTTTCTATTCATCATCCGACGAGTCGGCAAAGTGATTCTTGGCTGCGGCTTCATGATGCAATTCCAGAGTTGCGAACGACAAACAGCCTGCATGGATAGAGAAATGCGGTGATTCCGGCCCATTCAAGTTAACTTGGAGTGGATAGGAAAACAATGAGGGCGCAGCGCGGCGAGTGATCTGGCCGACTCGTCACGGTTCAACGCGTGCCGGTCCAAAAAGATTCGACGGTATCGGTTCCGGCCGAAGCCGACGATTCGCGAGTGGGATCGACGGCGATGGCAAGCGCGGAGAGATCTGAACTGATTGCATTGAGCATCTTCCACGCCGCAAAACAGCTTAACAGGCCTGCCACGCTGAGCAGGATCATCCACACTCGGAGCACCTCGCCAACCTTTTCCATGCTGAGCATGAGAAACATTGGAACCGCGCCACCGACAACCGCGAAGAACACCGCCCAACCAAACGCTCGGCGGCAGCGGCACTCGAGGCGAATGAAGTTTTCGACCTCCTCGGGGCAGGCTTGTTCGGGCCGAATGAGAACTGGATAGAAGGCGCGGACGCACATGTAGCTCAGCAAGAAAAACGTCAGCGTCGATGAAATGCCGCCAGAGGCAAACTGCGATGCGATAAAATTTGCGTACAATTGTGAATTGATTTCAGGGCGATTCCCAAACCTCAGGTGCATCCAACCTGGAAACACAATTCCCGATATCATCCACAAGGCAAAGCCAAACCAACCGGCGCAATCGCCAACGTGCAATGCACGCAGTCGTATTTGCGGCAATGGCTCCGATTGAACTTGATTTCCGTAAACGACTTTTCGCACCGTATACAGTACCGGCCAAGCGAATCGAAAGACGACGCCAATTGCCAGTCCGAACGACAAGAAATTGACGACGGGCACTTCAACGCCTTCAAAAAAATTCTTGATCTCGTCGCCCTTAGGAACAAATTCGCTCTTATTTAGAATCAAATTGCCCGTACTGAAAACCGCGCTTGGCACCAAACCTAGCGCGACAAAACACCAAAACGGATACCGTCGCATCCATTGTCGCAGCGATTTTGGCCGCGCGATCAGCAAACTTTGCACCCGTGGTTGCAAGCACAACTCGAGTTGCCGCGCCAGTTGGCCGGCAGTCGGGCGGTTCGTAGCGTGTGGAGCCAGACACGATAGTAGTATGTTTTGCAAGGCGGGCGGCAAATCGGGCGGCAATGCCGCGATCGCGCTCACCGGCACTCCGAAGCGACGGCGATCGGTGAGGATTTTGAGCGTCTCGCTCCAGTTTTTCTCCATGTGCTCTTCGCCGAAGGGTCGCGTGCCCGTGAGCAACTCCCACAGCATCACGCCGAGTGAATAGACGTCACTCTTTCCATCGAGCTCGCCAGGCTCACGCTCATGGTCGGGGTTCGTCGCTTCGAGTTGCTCCGGCGACATGTAGGCGAGCGAGCCGCCGAAGTACGCCGCCGGCGTGGCCCCTTCGAGCTTCGAACTGAAACTGACGTTGAAATCCACCAACTTTGGCGTGCAATCGGCCGCCAGCAGTACATTCGCGGGCTTCACATCGCGGTGCAGGACACCTCGCTGATGGGCGTATTCGAGCGCGGCGGCCAATTTTGCTCCGATCCAACAGGCCGCTTCCGGCCAATGGGTGTTGGCCAATCGACGCCGTAGCCCGCCTTCCGGCGGCGATTCGCCGCTATGGTTCAGGGCGCGATCGACCGCTTCCAGCACGGTTTTGCCACTGCGAAGCGCAGGGGCTTGCCGCCGAGCCGCTTCAACGACATCTTGCAGCGTGCCGCCGGGGATGTGTTGCATATACATCAGTTGCAACTTACGGTCGTGGAGCACGCGCTGATCGTAGACCCGGACAATGTAGGGATGGTCGAGCATCGCCAGTGTTTGAGGTTCAGTCCCGCGATCGCGCGAGATTTTCAGCGCCACCAGTCGCTGCATCGATCGTTGCCGCGCAAGGAACACCGAACCGAAGGAGCCTTTGCCCAGTCGCAACAGCAGATCGAAATCGTCGATTTGCTGCCCCACGTCGATTTCGGCCCCTTTCTGGCCTCCGATCATTGTTGTGCTGCCCATTCGGTTCGGCTCGATCGACATCATCCGCTTCAGTCGCTCAGTCTGGCCAGGAAAGCGCTTGTAATAGGTTTCCGGCGCGGGCGGATCGTCGGTTTGTTGGCGGATGTGAAACTCTTCGTAGATCAAATCGCACGACACCTGGCCATCTTCGACAAGCTCGGGGAACTCTTCGACGTACTCTTCAATTTGCTTGGGCAACTCATGTTGTTGCCAGCGATATTCGAGGTCGATCTTGATAAATTCATTCAGGGCCATTCGCCGCAACAGTGGCGGCTCCGCCGGCAAATAATCGGCCAAATTGGGCGGCAGATGGTCTCCCTGCCAGGCTTCGATTAGTGCATCGGCGCGCTCGGCCAGATCGTTCCATGCGACCGTGGCATGCTCGGCGTCGATGGGCTTCTTCGTGGTATCTGGCATGAGACTTTCTGCAGGCGAAACCGACGCGTCGGCGCCAGGTGTCGCATGTCATCGACTCATCGCGCGGCCCGTCGGAGACGCTTCGAATTGACAGGCTACCGAAACTTCGGTTCTCGCTTCGCTAAAAATGCCGCCAATCCTTCAGCAGCCGAGTCGGTGGTGCGGGCCGTCGCACTGGCGGCCGCCCCGGCGGCAAGTTGGGTGACGAGCTGTTCTCCAATCGTTTCGTTCAGCATCCGCTTAGTGATTAGCATTGCTTCAGGAGCGCACTGCGCGATCTCGCCGGCCAACTGATGCGCGCGTGGCCAAAGCTGATCGCCCGGCAGCAACTCATGGTAAATCCCCATGCGTTGTGCAAATTCGGCGGTGATCAACTGTGCGCTCATCAGCAAGTAGCCGGCTCGGCCAGCCCCCAAACGAAACGCCAGCAGAGGGGCAACCAACCCGGCCACAATGCCGCGCCGCGGCTCTGGCAGTCCAAACGCTGCCTCTGGCGATCCCAAAACGATGTCGCTTGCCAATACCAAACCAGCGCCGCCGGCGACGGCCGAGCCGCCGACAGTCGCGATGATGGGCTTGGGAAGCCGTAGCATCGACTCGATCAAGTCGCGATACGCGGTTGCATCTTCCTGCCATAAATCGACCGCGTTGGGTAATCTCGCTGTCTCTTGCATCTCTTGCAAGTCCATGCCGGCACAGAAGGCTGGACCGCTTGCCGCCAGCACAACGGCTCGCACGCGGCGCTCGCAGCGCAGATCTTCGATGGCTTGCGTCAGTTCTGCAATGAACGCGCGCGTCAGTGCATTCCGCTTCGACGGCCGATTGAGGATCAGCGTACCGGTCGACTCGTGAACGTGAACCTTAACCAGCGGCGATGAGTCAGACATGCGTCACCGAGGCAATGGGCGACAGAATTTGATGACCGATCCGTTATTGTAGCGGCCGGGGGTTATTCGTGCGACTGTTTGCGAGCGGCGCACGGCAAGACGATGAGTAAAATTGCCGTGAGCCGCAAACTGCCGGAACGTTACCCCATTAGAGATACCAATCGTCCGGCATCATTTCCGCCAGTGCGCTATCGGTCGGTGCCGGCAATGGCAGATCGAGAATAGCCGTGCCGAGCAGCTTGCCTTGGGTGTCCGTGCGGAGCGACTTGCTGGCACCTCCGGCCAATGCATCGTGTAGCACAAAATTGAGCGCATCGACCATGCCCAGTTCAAAGCGTTCGATTCGCGAGCAGCCCAGGCCGGAGAAGAATTCCGCAACTCGCTCTACCGTCAGTTCCCGCAGCAGGAATTCATATCCAGGGTGCGTGTATGCCACAACGCAAATGTTTGCGTGATTGCCCTTGTCGCCGCTGCGCGCATGGGCGATCAGCCCCAAGGCGATCGATTGTTGAAGTTTCAGCATGGTCGGAAAGTGAGATCAGGTAGGGAAGCCAGGCCGGCCAATTGGCGCAAGCAGGACTCCAAACCAAAGCTAGCTTATCCACTCTGCCGCAGGACGAACGCAAACCTGGGGCACCACGATTTTCTTTGGCACCAGCGTCGGCCAATACGCATATACCGGGCGAACCTGCGGTCGGCCGGCGGCATAACCGGCCAATCCGGGTGGCCCACTGGTGATCAGCGGGGCGAATTCCCGCGTAAACCGCTCAACCGCGTCGCGACGGGTGTCTTGTACCGCGACGCGCAACACCACTTCTCTTGCCGCCGTACCACTGGCTTGCTCCCTCGGCCGTGACTGAAGGTTCCCGGCCTCAGACTCCTGCCCATTGCGTTGTGCCTTCCAACCCCTTACTTCGGGCACTCCGTCTCCGGCACCAAGACATTCAATCAATTTGTTTTCAAAAGTCAAGCCTGCGTTTTGCAAGCGCGAAAAAATCATGTCGCCACACGCGCGGGCCTTCGCAATGCAATTACTACCATAGACCAGCAATTGGCCGGCGGCGGCGAAACCGTCTTGAAAGGCCATGGAAACCTTGTAGCTTTCCGGCGCGACGCAACCAGTGGCGCCCCGCACGGCTACTCGATTTGGGCCAATGTCCTCGACTTGCACTGTCGTGAAATCGACATCGACGTCGGGAGTAAGGTAATGTCTTGGATCGCCGATCTCGTAACCGAGTTGCTCAATCACGGTGCGGCGGTTAACCATACCGCCCGTTTTACCCGGCTTCGCAATCACGCACGTTCCATTGTCGGCGATTTCAGCGATTGGATAGCCGACGTCAGCAAGATTCAATTGTTCCCAATGTCGGAATAAGCCCCCGGTCACTTGGGCGCCGCATTCGATCAGATGCCCCGCCACGCTGACGCCGGCCAGAAAATTCCAGTCATCCCAGTCGTGGTGAAACTCATGCATCGCAGGGCCTACCGTCAGCGAGGCATCCGCCACGCGGCCAGTGATGACGATCCGTGCTCCTGCCGCCAAGGTTTCCGCGATTGGCCGCGCGCCGAGATAGGCATTCGCGCAAACGATCTTGGATCGGAGTTCGGCCAGCGGCCGGCTGGTGTCCAAATTCTCGAACCGGCAACCGCCAGCTTGCATTGCATCGAGCTGCGGCAGCAGATCGTCTCCCCAAACAAGGCCGATGGACGTATCTCCCAGGCCAGCCTCGTCGAGCATTTTCCCCGCCGCTGCCGCACAGGCCGCCGGATTCACGCCGCCGGCGTTGGTGATGATTTTCAATTGGGCTTGCGTCTTGAGAGCGGGCAACAAGCTCTTCAGAACTTCAATGAAATCGGTCGCAAATCCGGCCTCCGGATTTTTTTCGCGCTGCCGCGCGAGAATCGACATCGTCAACTCGGCCAAGTATTCCAGGGTCAGGTAATCGACCTGGGCGCGCTCGACCAATCGCCGCGGCGCATCGAGATTGTCGCCGAGAAATCCAGCGCCGTTGGCGATGCGAAGAATAGGCATGACCTAAATCCTATGCAGCGCCTCGAGCGATACTTCGCCATCAGGCATACCGTCGAGTGGAAGCCTACATTCCAAAAATATTTCCATGCCAATTAAACATCCTTTGTCGAGAATCCATGCAACAACGTCTCGCGTGATGCCAGACCATCGGAGCGAAACTTCGCGACATGGAAGGGTGATGACGCGATCATCGGCAAGCGTGACTTCGTTGGAATCGCCAGGATAAAATCTCATTCGCTCCGCGAGCGCTTTAGGGATTGCCAAGGGGCCGTTAATTCTAGTGACCAAATCGGCATTAAGCTCAACACCTACCTGCGGACAATCGACAGTCACGATCGAAACGATGACCTCTCAGGCATCGGTGACACTGCCAATACTCATAAACCCATCGCCAAACATGCGTCTCCCATATTATTTGCTGTGAGATATCCAGCTCACCCCAGGAAGAACTGCGGCTCATGCTTATTTGCTTTGATTGCCGCAGGACTGTGATCAATGCTCGGTCCATTTCAAGTTCGCTTCACGCGCGTAGTTCTCTTTCCCGCGATGGACGCTTTCCTTCTTTGACAATGGTTCATGTGTCATGCTCACGCCTCCTTCACTCCTCTCCTTTAGAAAACGGAGAACAAGAAAAAGCACGGCCAATGATCTACGCATCGTTGAAATTATACCTGAAACACTCCCAGTCGAAACGGTTCTTCGGCAACATGTCGGGTGGCGATTTCGAGTGCCGCAACGAGGGCCTCCCGCGTCGTCGCTGGATCGATGATTGCATCGACCCAGCCCCGAGCGGCAGCATAGCGGACATCGGTTTGCCGTTCATAATCGGCGGTGACCGTGTCGCGGAGCTTTGCCAATTCTTCGGCATCGACCTTGCCACCTTGTCGCTGAACGCTTTTCACGGCCACTTCGAGCAGCGTTTCGGCGGCTTGTTCGCCCCCCATCACCGCGATGCGGGCAGTCGGCCAGGCGAAGATGAATCGTGGATCGAATGCTTTGCCACACAGCGCATAGTTGCCAGCGCCGTAGGAGCCGCCGGTAATCACGGTGATTTTCGGCACGCGACTGTTGCTGATCGCGCTGACTAGTTTCGCTCCGGCTTTGATGATGCCGGCGCGCTCTGAATCGCGACCAACCATGAATCCATTCACATCTTGCAAGAAGATAATCGGCAGCCAATCCTGATTGCAGTTCATGACGAACCGCGCCGCCTTCTCGGCACTGTCTACATACAGCACGCCGCCGAATTGATAGGGGCCATCGGCTGGACGAACGCGGTGCCGCTGGTTGGCGACGATTCCGACCGAAAAACCGCCGATTCGCGCCGTGCCGCAAACGAGCGTTTGGCCGAATTCCGGCTTATACTCGTCGAAACTGTCGGCATCGACGAGGCACGAAAATACATCGCGGACTTCGTAATCGCCGGTTGAACTGACCGATACTATTTCGTGCAGATTTTTTCCGGGCTGCTTCGCCTCGATTGCGGCCTCGCGCCGAAACGGCGGCGGCGGATTGGTGTCGTCCGGCCGAACCGCCGCGGCCAAGCGGCGCAATCGCTCCAAGCACGCTTCATCGGATGGATCGCGATAGTCGATCGTGCCGCTCACTTGAGCGTGCATGGCAGCGCCGCCGAGTTCTTCGTGTGAAACTTCTTGACCGATGGCGCTTTTCACGAGGGCAGGTCCGGCAAGGTACAAACCCGAGCCTTCCGTCATCAACAGCTTATCGCACAACACCGGCAAGTACCCCCCACCCGCCACGCAGTTGCCCATTATTGCCGCGATTTGCTGCAGGCCCATTGCCGAAATCACTGCATTGTTGCGAAAGATTCGGCCGAAGTCGTCTTCATCGGGAAAGACATCTTCTTGCAACGGCAAAAAGACACCGGCCGAGTCTACCAGATAGACCAGCGGCAGCCGATTCTGCGCTGCGATCCGCTGGGCCCGCAGCACTTTCTTCGCAGTTGAGGGAAAAAAGGCTCCGGCCTTCACCGTGGCGTCGTTGGCGACGATCATGTGCCGCCGGCCGCAAATTTTGCCGATGCCGGTCACGACGCCGGCCGCCGGCGCTCCGCCCCACTGGGCGTACATCCCCCATGCAGCCCACAGCCCCAGTTCAAAGAACGAACAATCTGGATCGAGTAACCGCTCGATGCGCTCGCGGGCCGTCAGCCGGCCTTTTTGATGCTGCCGTTCAATTGCCGCCGGACCACCCCCTAGGCGCAGGTCGGTTTCCAATTCGGCAAGTTGCGCGACGAGATCGGTGGACGATGGTCGAGCAGACTTCGAGGACATGATTCACCACGGAGACACTGAGCAGGCTACCAACGACCAAATGCGGAAAAACAAATATGACAAATCTTAAAAACTTTGCTACGGCAAAAATTCGTCATTGATCTTCTACCTCTTTTGCGTCTCCTGTGGTGAATTCAGCCTTGGGAAGCACCACGCGGTCAGTCACTTTTCTACAGGGATATTCACCCAATAGGCATCATTCACTTCCTTCTTGGCGAATTCGTAAGTCACTTCCGCAAACCGTCCGGCACCGGAGTCTTTGGTTAGAAAAATTCCCCCGCCGTCCTTGGCCGGATCATCGCGGTAGCCGACGAATAATCGACTATGGGAAGCACCTGCCGCAACAGGAAAGCCACGCGCCAGTGTCTTCTTGATTTCCAGAAACTGTTCGTCGCTCAGCCGTTCGGGGTGGAAGCGCTTGATCCAGTGTACCTGGAACCCTAAATCGCCGAATTCATGTGCGTGCTTCTTGGCGTCGTCCGACGGTGCAAAGGCTGGGTCGAACTTCTGGCGATATGGCATGTCGGCTTCCGGGCAAGCTCCGTACTTTCCAATCGCCCGCACCAGATGGTGAAAAAATTGGCCTAAATCTTCGTTCCTACCGAGGAGCTGATTGCTGGCCCAATTCAGATACTCGACGCTGAGCGGCTCTCCGCGGCCGCGATGTTTGGCGAGTGCAAACTCATATGCGGCAGCCGTCGTAAACACCGAGCAAGTGCTTCGCTTTCCCTGTTGCCGCGGTCCTAGACCGTACTTTTCCAGTTCAGGTCGCAAATCCACTTTGGCGGGCAACGGATCGGCCGTTTGTGCAGCCGGATTATCCGCTGCCTTTTGGGCGTCAACGGAATCCGCAGCCGATTTCGCTTCTGCCGCCGCCAGCTGTACGCTCTCCAGCGACAAGCACGCCGCCAGCAACGTCAGTTTCGTAGCCATCGTTAATAGTCCACCGTGCATTATTTTGGCCTCCTCTGTTTCTTGAGTTACTCTGCCCAGCAACAGGTTGAGCAATTCCGAGCCGCGCCGGCGCAAAAGTGCGACCGACCTAACCGCTACTTGGCGGGCGCAGCGTTGAGTCGGCGCCATAAATTGCCTGCGCAGAATGGAAATAAAACGAACCATCCCTCCGAAGATGATTGAACTCGCCGAATCGCTGCAAGTTCCGTTAATTTTAGCAGCATTGTATAGGTTCTTGCACAAGAATCGCCGGCCAACCACAATAGACCAATAGATCAGGGGCGTACTGCCGCGACAGACTACGGTCGTCAATGATGCACGGCGAACGCTGGAGTTGCGCCATAACTCGTCTACGCCGAGCAACCGCGGCTGTGAAACGTTGCAACAGAGAATTTTCGCCACACCTGGAGAGTTTCATGCCAAGCATGCTTTGTCGATTGCCGAGTATCGCTGCTATCTTTACTACGGCAATGTTGGTTGCCGCGACCACACAGGCTGAGATGACTGTCACCACCGACGATGATGCGATGTCCTGGCCGCAACCCGAAACCAGCAACATCGCTGCAATCGATGGTCAACCGAAGATCGAAATTGTCCCCGACTCGGTAACGAACGGATTGTTCAGCTATTTTCTCGATTCCGTTGACCTCAGCGGCGGCAAGATCGCCAGCCAACTTTTCGCTCCAACGGTCAATTTCAAGCTGGGAGCGATTGCGATGTATGCCGACGGCGTTGGAACCTACGACACCAGCACGGAGGATCCCAACGACCATTTGCCGCTCAGTATTCATTTATACGAATTGTCTCCTGGCACCTCGGGTACGGAGTCCCTGCCCGCAAGTTACAACCTATCGAGTGCCGGCGATGGAGATTCGGCGGCCATTGACCTATTGGGCGGAGGGGCCGGTCTACCGCTGCAATTCAATGGCTTGCCCGCGTTCACTTACGCCTTCGTCGAAATGAATTTCAGCGGCATCGACCAAGTGGAATTGCAGGCCAATCGCACCTATGCGTTTGAGATTTGGGGCAATTCCCTGACGGACGCCTTCAATCCGCGACGATTAGATGTCGGCTCCCCTGGTGGAACTAATCCGTATCCGGCCGGCGATAGCTATCTTGCGGCCAACGATTCGCTCGCCACCGATCGCACGAGGCCGCTCGATTCGAATCGCGACATGTTGATGGCGATCTATGAAGCCGCACCAACTTCGAGCGGACATCCCGGCGACTTCGACGGCGATGGCGATGTGGACGGCGCCGACTTCGTGGCCTGGCAAACGCACTTTCCGACGGCCAGCGGCGCTACCTTGGCCGGTGGCGACGCTGACGGCGATGGGGACGTGGACGGCGCCGACTTCGTCTCGTGGCAGACGAATTTTCCATTTACGCCAACGCCTCCTGGTCATCCCGGCGACTTTGACGGCGACGGCGATGTGGACGGCGCCGACTTTGTGGCCTGGCAAACTCACTTTCCGACGGCCAGCGGCGCTACCTTGGCGGGCGGCGATGCCGACGGCGATGGGGACGTGGATGGCGCGGACTTCGTCTCGTGGCAGACGAACTTTCCCTTTACGTCAGGACCGGGGATGGCAGCCGTGCCAGAGCCTGCGGCGATTTGGCTTGCCGCGATGGCAGCTTTCGCGATCGCAAGCGTTTGTCGACGCCAACGCCATTTGCGTTGTTAATCGGTGTCGAGATCGCCATTGAGTTTCTTGCGCAGTGTCGCTCGATGAATACCGAGCAAGGTCGCCGCCTGTGCGCGGTTTTGATTGGTCGCGGCGAGTACGGCATCGAACAGCGCTGGTTCGGCAACATTGAGAAAGCGTTCGTACAGATCCTGGCTCTGCTCCGGCCCGTTAAGTTGCTGCTCGGTCCACTCGCGGACGTGCCGAGGCAGCATCGCGGCTGAATCGGCGCTGGTTAGCTCGCCCGAACCTGTCGTCGGCGGCAAATGTTCCGGCGCAATCGCGCCGCTGCGAGCCATCAATGCGCCGTGTTCGATGGCGTTTCGCAGTTCGCGCACATTCCCCGGCCAGTCGCGGCGGCATAGTTCCTGGACCGTTTTGGCCAGCAGTATCGGTGCGCCTTGGCCGAAGTTCGACCACCTTCGCAAGAACAACTCCGCTAGGGCGGGAATATCCTCGCGCCGCTCGCGCAGCGGCGGCAACTGGATTTCAAACACAGCCAGCCGAAAAAACAGATCTTGGCGAAATCGCCCTTCGGCGCACTCGCGGCGCAGATCGCGATTGGTGGCGGCCACCACGCGAAAACTCGTTCGCCGCGGTCGCGTGTCGCCGACCGGCGTTGCTTCATGCTGTTCGAGCACGCGAAGTAGCTTCACCTGCACACTGAGTGGAATATCACCCGCCTCATCGAAGAACACTGTCGCGCCATTGGCCAGCTCCAGCAAGCCTTGACGCGATGCCGTGGCACCGGTGAATGCGCCTTTTACGTGGCCGAATAGCTCGCTCTCCACCAGCGTCGGGCTGAGCGAAGCCAGGTTGACCGGCACCAAACACGCGGTCGCACGCTGGGAATGGCGGTGAATGGCTCGCGCGACGAGTTCCTTGCCCGTGCCGCTTTCTCCGCCAATCAGCACGGCAGCGTCGGTCGGCGCGACCAACGCGATCCGCTTGAATACTTCCTGCATCGCCGGACTGGTGCCGTACAATCCATCGTCGCTCGGTACTGCCGCCGCGGAATGCACGATGTCGGTGTCATAATCTGGTAGCGCCAATGCTCGATGAATTACCGCAGCCGCCTGATCCAGATCGAACGGCTTGGGCAGATAGTCGAATGCGCCCTCGTTGAGCGCTGCGACGGCGGTATTTAAACTGCCGAAAGCGGTGATGACGACAATCGGCACCGGCCCTGCCGCTTCGCGAAATTTACTCATCGCGGTCAGGCCGTCCATGCCTGGCAGCCGCACGTCGAGCACGACCAAATCGGGCCTGGCATGCGGCACTTTTTCGAGCGCCTCTTCGGCCGACGAAGCGATACTCACCGCATGTCCTTCGCCGCCGAGCAGACGACTTAGGCCCCAGCAGATGCTTTCTTCGTCGTCAACAATCAAGATGGAAGACATCGGGGAAAATCACCACGGACAATGATGGCCAATAACGAATGCTCAATTTTTCGGATTGACTGGCTAAAGGGCTGAAGTGCCTGCTTCCTGCTGCACGGACATCGACGGTTCGCTGGCTGCTTTTGGCAGCCGTACTTCGAAGCACGTTTCCTCGGCGCGGTGGCTCCATTCTATACGCCCATGGTGAGCCTTGACAATTTGCTGCACAACAGCCAAGCCGAGGCCAATGCCTTCGGGTTTGCCAGTGGTAAACGGTTCGAACAAGCGGTCGGCAATCGCAGCGGGCGGTCCTGCGCCATTATCGATGACTCGCAGCACAAGCTCCGAACCTTCGGCGGTCGAATCAGCCTTCACCCAACCACCTGGTCCGGCGGCATCGGCGGCGTTCAGAATCAAATTCATCAAGAGCTGGCGCAGTTGATTTGGATCGGCAAACAACTCCAGGCGAGCGCTGGACTTGCTAATCGATAATTCGATTCGACGGTGGCGCAGCGACGGGCCAAGCAGTTCGACAACTTCGTTCACAACGGCCGATAATTGGCAGTGCTCTTTCCGTGGCGCGGTTGATATTTCGCAATTTGCCTGTGGAGCGGCCAAGAACTGCTTCAAGTTTTCTTCGGTCAGCGTTAATTGCCGTAACGCCACGTCCAGGCTTTCTCGATCGGCATCGCATTCGCGAGCGTGAAGCTGCACGGCCATCCGAGCGCCGGTGACGCTATTGCGCAGATGATGAGCCAGACCGCCGGCAAGCTGGCCGAGCAGCGCCAGACGCTCGCCGCGGCGGATCGCTCGCTCCATTTCGCGGAGTTGTTCCGCCAGCCGATTGACCGTCGCGGCAAGGTCGCGCAGCTCGTCGTCGCGCTCGGGCAATGGCATCGGCGAAAAGTCCGCCTCGGCAATGCGAGCGACTTGGCGGCGCAACTCGAGAATCGGCTTCGTCAATCGGCCAGCAATCGCCAGCGCGATCAGCGCGGTTGCCGCCAGCGCGATTCCGCCGATTGCCAGAGGTGGTAGTGCCGCTTCGTTGCGAGCTTCTTGCCAAGACCGCTCCGGATAGAAAATGTGCAGCCGGCCTGGCCCTTGGAAACCGCGTGCCATGGTCGCCAGCGACATCGCGAAGTACCTTCGTCCAGTGATTTCCACGGGCGTGTCCAAGGACAGCGGCTGAGATTCATTGCCCGTTGGCTGGTCATCTCTGGCGGATGCGTCGAGCTGCGCGTTGGAAGTGACCACTGGACCATCGTTTTCCACGAAGACGAAATCGGCCCCCGACAAATCGTGCATCTGCCGCAAGACGACCCTGGTGAGCGGAAACGACGACTCGGCTAGCGCCTTGGCAATCCCTTGCAATTGTTCTTCAATTTTCCGGCCGGCCCGGTGCGTGGCCAATGCCGCGCTCAGCACGCTGACCGCGACGATCGCCACGGCCAACACGGCAGTGAAGGGAATCAAAATCTGATAACGCAGCGGCTGGCGCATGGCGAAAGGTTTCGGAAGTCGGAATGCAATCACTTTCAGCGTATCATAGGCCGGATGACACACTTGTCGCAAATGCTTATAATGATGGGCTGCCCGTCACAACTCTTGAAATTACAAAACTGACACGGTCATGGAAAAAGAACTCACCGATCGCGCCAAACGCATTCACGAGCGAATCCTACAACTGCGAGATAGTCTTTGACTACGCTGCGAAGAAAAAGCAGGCAAAAACGATCGAGGACCGCATGGCGGCGGCCGATTTCTGGAACAACCAAGCCGCAGCTCAAGAATCGGTGATTGAGTTCAAAGGGCTAAACTCGCTGCTCAAACCTCTGGATCAGGCAATCGCGCTGGATGACGAAATTCGGACTCTCGTCGAAATGGGCGATGAGGATGCAAGTTTTGTCGGCGAGCTGCGGGAACAGCTCGATCTTGCCGAGCCGATGCTGGATGACCTCGAGCTGAAATCGCTCCTCAATGGCCCGCACGATGTCAACGCAGCTATCCTGTCGATTAATGCTCGCGACGGCGGCACCGATGCGAACGACTGGGCTGAGATGATGCTGCGGATGTACTTGTTGTGGGCGCAAAAGAATGGCTACGAGACGGAATTGCTGGATCGCCAGGACGACGGCGTCGCCGGCATTCAACACGCAACCATCGCCATCCGCGGACCGATGGCGTATGGCTATTTGAAAGGGGAGACCGGCATGCACCGGCTGGTGCGAATCAGCCCGTTTAACGCGGAAGGCAAGCGCCAGACCAGCTTTGCGGCAATTGATGTTTCTCCCGAGATTAGTGAATCCGGAGAAATTGAAATCCGCGATGAAGACATTCGCGAAGATGTCTTTCGAGCCAGTGGCGCAGGGGGGCAACATGTCAATAAGACCTCCAGCGCGATTCGACTGACGCACTTTCCGACCGGCATTGTGGTGCAATGTCAAAACGAGCGCAGCCAGCACAAGAACCGCGCCACAGCGATCAAGATGCTTCGCTCGCGTTTGGCGCGGCTCGAAGAAGACAAGCGCGCCGCGGAACAAGACGCAAAATATCGCTCTCAAGCCAAAACCGGCTTCGGATCGCAGATTCGCAACTACTTCTTGCATCCCGATCAGCGCGTGAAAGACGCTCGCACCGGCCACTACGTGGGGAGTTTTAATGCGGTGCTCGACGGCAATATCCAGGGCTTCCTCGACGCCTACTTGCAGTGGCGAGCAGCCGGTGGAAAGCCCGTCGAAGCCGGGAGAGGGGACGATGAATAGCGATGTCGTCCTTTCGTGCGGCCGGCTGCGCGTCGTGTTTCTCCAACGAGGCGACCAAGTCGGGCATCGAATTGAAGTGTCTGTCGGCGGTAATTGGACTGGCGTGCTGGAGTCGGTTGAAGGAAACACAACCGATCGTTGGCCAAGCAGCCCTGCGCTGCAAACACTGCACATCGAGTCGCGACCGGCGGGCCAAGTGGCACTGCTGGTGGGCATGGCCGGATCAAGCCATTGGTCGGTAAGCATCGCCGCCGAGGTTGCTGAAGGACGTGTAATCTTTGACGTTGCCTGCCGAACTGCGGTAGTTCCCGACCAGCATGGCAGCGCTTATCGCTGGCTGATCGCGAGCCACGACGCCGTTCGACAAGCTCTACAAATCGCACCCAAAGGCGCACGGCTCGCGGGCCTGGACGATTCGGAACTGATCTTCACCGTCGAATCCAAGCAGCAACGCACCGTTCGTTGGTCCTACTGGTTCCAACCGTAACGCGCGCCGATCGACGTAATCCGCAGATTTAGCTAGTGTCACAGTTCCCAACTGCTCTTCCATGAAAGGGGAAGATTGTTTAGACCCTGGCTAGCACATTTCGGAGGTGTGAGCTGCTGGGGAAGGCAGCGAAGGTGTGGATTCCCGAGCGTCTGCAGCCGATTTTGATCGAGTTGAGCAAGTCGCGCACGGAGTCGCCGTTGGTCGTTCAGCGGGCGACGATCGTGTGGCGGGCCTATGTGGGTCAGCTCAACGAGCAGATCGCGAAGGAAATCGACTTGGGGGCCCATCAGGTCGGCGTCTGGCGGCGGCGGTGGCAAACGACTTGGGAAGAGCTGACGGCGCTCGAATGTCGAGAACCGCGACGCTTGCGGGAGGTTATCCTGGAAGTGTTTCGCGATGCTCCGCGGAGCGGTTGCCCCGGCACGTTCACCGCCGAGCAGGTGACGCAGGATCTGGTCCTGAACACGTGCCATTCCGGCAAATTCGCGGGAGATTTCAATGTGGATTCAATCTTCGAGAGCAACGACACGTACGACTTTCGTGCCATTGGAAGCTTTGAAGTCCGCCACCTGTCGTAAAGCGAGTAGCACCTGGCAATTTCAGGATCTGCTCCGTCCAATGACTGTCATTCGGCCCGTACGGCTAGAAAATCCGCCTTGCTACCAAATTGGCCCAGGTTGAGGGCAACCGCGGTTAGCCGCTATGATTATGGACATGGCTAATCCTCTTTCACACTTCGATGAACACGGTGCCAGCCGCATGGTGGATGTCGGCGAGAAGCCGATGACCAATCGCAGCGCCCGCGCGAGCGGCTTGGTGACGATGGCGGCGATGACGCAGGCTTTTATCCGCGATCGCAAGGCAGCAAAAGGCGATGTCCTCGAGGTAGCGCGCTTGGCGGGAATCATGGCGGCAAAGCGAACCGGCGAACTCATTCCGCTGTGTCATCCATTGTCGCTCGATGCCGTGACCTTAGAGTTTTCGTTTCCCAATAGCGCGTCCGTGCAGATCGAGGCAGCGGTTCAATGTACGGCAAAGACCGGGGTTGAGATGGAGGCGCTGACGGCGGTGAGCGTCGCGGCACTAACGATTTATGATATGTGCAAGTCGGTGGATCGCGGCATGATAATCGGACCGGTGCAGCTTGAAGATAAGTGCGGCGGACGCAGCGGGCATTGGAAGAGGGGCGCGAACGCCGAAGGGCCGAAGAGGGAAACGTAACAAGCATCACTTGGGAGTATGCTTTGCTTCCGCCAGAATCGGCTGCACTTCTTGCACAAAGTCGCGGATGTCTTGGAACTGCCGATACACACTGGCGAAGCGCACGTAGGCAACTTGATCGAGTTGGCGCAACTGTTGCATCAGCATGTTTCCTAGATAGGCGCTATCGACTTCGGTTTCAAAGGTTGTAAACACGTCGTTTTCGACGGCAGCGATAATGGCTTCAATCTGATCTTCGCCAAAGGGTCGCTTCCAAAGGGCCTTTTGCAAACCGGACTTGAGCTTTTCGCGGTCGAACGGCTCGCGGATGCCAGCTTTTTTGACGACACTCAAGATAGGCTCCTCGACCCGTTCGTACGTCGTGAATCGCCGAGCGCAACGGACACATTCGCGTCGACGGCGGATGGCAAAGCCATCCTGTCCGGCACGCGAGTCGATCACTTTGTCATTGTCCACGCGACAATAGGGGCAACGCATGAGTGTACTATACAACATGAGATGGCGGCATAGCGAGTGGATAGCAGGGGTGCTGATCGTTGCCTGCTAGACCGGTGTCTGAATCTTGAACCTTCGATCATGCCCATCGCTGCCGTTTGCCGATGAATTCGCTGATGGAACTGCGACTTATGAAATGCCAGCATTGCAATCACGCCGCTGACCCAAGCGACGCATTCTGCCCCCATTGCGGGAGGCCGTTGAGCGAGTCGACGGCGCACGACAACCACCCTGGCACCGGCGACCGCCTCCAAGCCGGCGTCCGTCGCGGCCGCCAACCGCCGCCGGAAGAAGATCTGTGGAGCGATAGCTATTCACCGAAAGAATTGCTTGCGCCGTTTTTGGCACTCGACGTTCTGGTATTTCTGTCGGTTCTCGCCGTCTATTGCTTGTCAAATGCCTGGAAAGCTTGGTTGGCAGTTTTACTGGGCGGGGTTGTGCTCTATGGAGCGCTGGGATTGTGGCTCGCTTACCAACGCCTCAGCTTGCGATATCGCCTCACTACTTTTCGTCTCTTCCACGAGCGCGGCTTGCTCGGCCGAGTGACCGATCGAATTGAAGTCATCGACATCGACGACGTAACGGTCGAACAAGGCCTGGTCGAACGAATGCTCGGCATCGGCACGCTCGCGATTCATTCGAGCGATCGCACGAACCCGATGCTACGGCTTCGAGGCATCGACCAAATCAAACAAGTGGCCGACCTGATCGATGGCGCTTGCCGAGCGGAACGCCGGAGGCGAGCAATTCATATTGAATCGATTTGAGCGGTGATTCGAACAGCATCCGAAGTGGGCGTATTCCGTTGTCGATGGGCCTCAAACAATGCTCCGCCAAGCGACAGAGGTCCATGTGGCGTCGGTGTCTTCTGATTCGCGCTAAGGTTAGCAATGGACGATTCGCTCGCGATCCATACGAGCATCGAGCAAGCCCAAGATCCTTCCCGTCGTCGCCCACTGTTGACGAATCGGCGATTACCGTTCCGTGACGACCGGACGAAGCGCGATTCGATCGATTCGCAACAGAACGGCTATTCGGCAGGTGGAGTGATGCACGAATCTAAAGGCTTGGCAGCCGAGTCGTTGGTTGGGGCGATTTCGGGACTGCCGCCGCGATCGAGGCATTCTCGATCTGCAACCTTGGTCGAAGGCGTTGCCGTCCAATCGCGGCGCTGGCGGGATGAGGGAATATCCATCGCCTTGCGGTACTTTGTCACGGTGCGGCGAGCAACCGTGAGGCCGTGTCTGCCAAGTTCGACGACCAGATCGTCGTCCGACAGCGGGTTGCTCTTATCCTCCTTGTCGATAATCTCTTGCAGCTTCATCCGCACCGTGTCCCAGGCGACTTCTTCGCCGTCGGCGCTGACGGTGCCGCCGACGAAAAATCGTTTCAACGGGAAAATGCCGCGGGGAGTCTGAATCCATTTGTCGTCGACGGCCCGGCTGACCGTGGTGACGTGCACGCCGACCTTATCGGCGATTTGTTGCATTTTCAGCGGCTCGATTGACTCGGGGCCTTTGTTCAAAAACTCCGTTTGATGATCGACAATCGCTTGCGCAACTTTGGTGAGCGTGCTGCGGCGCTGCTCGATCGCTTCGATCAGCCACTGGGCCGAATTGATCTTTCGCTTGATGTATTCGCGTGTCTTTTCGTCTGCTTCGCCGCTCATGAGTAGCTTGCGATAGTAGGGGCTGATGAACAAGTTCGGCGTGCGTCCGTCTTCGAGTCGCACTTTGTATTTGCCCTCATCGACATCGACGAAGACATCGGGGTGCACCGCTTGAACCAATGTCGGCGTGAATGCTGCGCCAGGTCGAGGGTTCAGCTTTCGCAAGTGCTCGACCGTCTCTTTAATCAGCTCGATCGAGTAGCCGGTCTTCCGTTGAATCTGCGGTAACCGATTGTGCTCCAAATCTTCCAGATGGTTGCCGATAATCGTGTTGAGTTCTTCGTAATACTCCATTCCTGGCGTCAGTTGCAGCAATAAGCACTCCTCCGCATTACGTGCGGCAACTCCAGGTGGATCGAGTTTTTGAACGATCGTCAGCGCTTTCTTGGCTAAGTCCAATTGGTCCGACGGAGCGTCGGGGTCGAGCATCTCTTCGAGGCGGCCGTGAAAATAGCCGTTGTCGTCGAGATTATAGATTATGCGTTCGCAAATTCGCCGCAGCGGTTCATCGAGTTCGAACCAGCTCAATTGATGGTGGACGTAGTCGTGGAGCGATTCCGGCCGATCGACCGCGTTGGCCATCGCGTCGTGCTTGCGCTCGCCCTCTTCTTCCAAGCGAGCGGCCGATGGGCGCGAGCGTTCCTCGAAATGGTCGGGGAACTGCTCGTCCATTTGCATCAGTCGCTCGAAATCTTCGGCGTTGTCTTTGCCTTCATCCACGACCAACTCGCGCTCGTCCATCGTCGGTGCATCGGGGTTTTCCTTTTCTCCTGCTTCGTCCGGCAGGTCGGGATCTTGGTCCAAGACGTCAAGCACTTCGTTTTCTTGAATTTCCTGCTCGATGCGCTCCTCCAGCGCCAGAATTGGCAACTGCAGGATTTCCATCGACTGAATCATGCGCGGCGCCAGAATCTGCTTCTGGGCCATTCGCATTTCTTGTCCGAAGGAAAGTCGCATGGTAAGAATTGAGAAGTTTGAGCTTCGTATTGGTATGCTGTCAGTGGTTCATTTTTCGATGGACCACGAACACGTTTAAGTCTACCACACCGCGTCAAAATTTCTGCCGCCCGGCTAGGGCATCGGCCAAAATTTCCTTATTAGCGAATTCTAACACACTGCCGCTGGTTATGCCGCGCGCCAAGCGAGTAATTTGGACGGGCAATTCAGCTAGCTGATGAGTGATATAGAGGGATGTACCATCCCCTTCCAGTGTCGGATTGGTCGCCATGATGACCTCCTTGAATTGACCATTACGAATTCGGCTCACCAGCGGTTCGATCGTAAGTTGGTCCGGCCCGATGCCTTCCAGAGGCGCAATTCGACCGAGCAGCACATGGTACAAACCTTTGTACGTGCCAGCCGACTCCAGGGCAATCAAGTCGCGCGGCTGTTCGACCACACACAACAGTTGCCGATCGCGCCGCGAGTCACTACAAATAGTGCATTGATCGGCTTCGGACAAATTATAGCAAGTTTTGCAGTAGCGGACATTCTCTTTGACATCTCGAATCGCGTCCGCCAGCTCGAGCGCCTCGCCTTTCGAGACGCGCAGCAGATGATAAGTGATCCGCTCCGCGCTCTTCCGGCCGATGCCAGGCAGCTTGACGAGCTGATCGATCAATTTGGAGACAGATTCAGTGATCAATTCAACGCTTAGCTGTATGAGCTATCAAGAACGATGAGTCATGAGCATTGGTCTGATTCTGCCGCTCAGCGCTCAATGCTCAATGTCCATCGCTATTTTCTTCTCCATCTTCGCTAGCCCCTAATACTTCCTGCAGGCCTGGAAGATTCAGCCCACCCGTCAAGCTGCGGAGAGCCTCGGCGTGGATTTCCTTCGATTTGGCCACTGCCGCATTGACCGCAGCCGGAACCAGGTCTTCGATCAGTTCACGGTCTTTGCTATCGATTAGTGCCGGGTCGATCGTTACGCGCAGGACTTGACCGAGGCCATCAACTTCGCATTCGACCATACCGCCCCCAGCCGCGCCGGTGGCTCGCTTGCCCTTCAATTCCTCGTTGACGGCCTGGATGCGGCTACCGACCTGTTGAGCCTGCTTGATGAGCGACGCGAGATTGGTTAGACCTTTGAACACCGATGACTCTCCGTGACGCGCGAACGACGCAGACGTTAATTCCTGACTCCCGACCCTTGATTCCTGACTCCTGGTTCCTCCAGTCGCTCGGCGACCGCATCGAACACTTCCATAGTACGCCGAACAAACGGCTGACGGCAGACTTCAAATAGCCGTTGGCGCGTGCTTGACACTCGCGCCGGCTCGACAGGCTCCACTGGGCCATCGTCGGCTACTTGCAAAGTCAATCGCACTTGACCAAGAGCATTTTGCGACAGCACCTCCAACAATTGTCGCATCGTATCTGGCCGTTCGCAAAGTTGCTTGGCAAAATTATACTTCTTCGGAAAGGATACGACCAGTTGATTAGGCGGCACGACAGATGCCATCGTCGCCTGAAGGGCATTATCCGCTGCCAAACCGCCCAATCGTGCAGCCGACTCGCGCCACAGTAATAGCGCCGTTTCGGGAGTCAAATCCAAATTCGCAGGTTGGACACTCGGCAATTCAACTGAATCGCGCCCGACGGGAAGCGAAGATTCAAGGGCAGGCTCGTGCAGTTCATGGTGGATACCGCCGCCTGACGGGCACGGCTTGAGACTGGACGAAGCATGGCCGCCAGTTGCAGTGCCATTTTGTGTAGATGACGCGGAGGTCGTAGGTGGAATTACGGAAGGCTCATACTTTTTTTTTGCAGCCGGCATTGCGCCGGCCCCCGGCGAAGCCTCTGACAACGGCGCTCCTTGGCGCAATTGTGCAATCAACTGCGACAGTGCGTCGAGATCTTCCAATTGACAAATCCGCACCAACCCCAGTTCCGCCACCGTCCGCGGATACGTGACATATTTCAGTCGCGACAGCGTGTGATCGAGGATCTGCAAGATCGCCAAGATGGTTTCAAGCCCCAGTTGCTTGGCTGCCGATTGCACGGCAGATTGCTCGCTGGCCGAAACGTGCAATAGCGACTCCGGCTGGCAGCCGACGGCGGTTGCCATAATGTCGCGGAAGTAGCCAAGCATTTGATCGAGCAGTTGGCCGACGTCGACGCCCTGGCCAATCGCTTGGTCGAGTTCCGTGATCGCTCCAGCCGAATTGCGCGCGATCAATTGGACGACGATCTGTGCGATGCGCTCGCTTCCAGCCGTTCCCAGCAAGCGATGCACGTCGGAGACGGTAATTTGCTGTGAACCGAATGCCAGCAGTTGCTCGAGCAGCGATTGGCTATCGCGCATGGAACCGGCTGCGCGGCGGGCGAGAATTTCGAGCGATTCTGGTTCGGCCTGGACGCCTTCGCCAGCACAGATCTGCCCAAGACGCCGAATAATCTGGCTCGTTTGGATCCCGGCGAAATCGAACCGCTGACAGCGGGATAGAATCGTGATCGGAATCTTTTCCGGCTCGGTCGTGCAAAAGATGAACTTGACATGATCTGGAGGTTCTTCCAGCGTTTTGAGCAGCGCATTGAACGCCTCCTTGGTAAGCATGTGAACTTCATCGATGATGTAAACCTTAAAACGCGCGCGGCTGGGCCGCACATTGACGTTTTGGCGAAGCTGCCGGATCTCGTCGATCCCGCGGTTGCTCGCGCCGTCAATTTCCAGCACATCCATGTCGTCACCTGCGGTGATCGATCGGCAGATGTCGCACTCATTGCACGGCGTAGGGGTCGGGCCGCGTTCGCAGTTGAGCGCCTTGGCAAAGATGCGAGCGCTGGAAGTTTTTCCCGTGCCGCGCGCCCCCGTGAAAAGATAGGCATGCCCTACGCGGCTAGCGGCAATCGCCGCTGCCAAGCCCTTGGCAACGTGCTCTTGCCCGATCAATTCGTCAAACGACTGCGGCCGATAACGCCGGGCAACGACGATGTATTCCGCTGCCTTCACCGTGCCGTGTGGTTCCGCTGGGTCGGTGAAACTCTGCTCGGCCATGTCGTCCACACAAAATGCAATTCGCAAAATGCAAGATGAATAAGATTCTCATCCTGCATATCCACACCGCGGCCGCCGATGAGAGACCCGCCGCACGAAGAGGTAACTGCTTATGGCTGCTGGATTTCTCCCCTGACCAGGTTCACAGCGCTCCACCGCGGGGGCCTCTCATCGGAGACCGCCAGAGGCCCGTTAAGAAGTTTTACGGTTTTGATCGCTGGCGGTCAAAGGGGCGATGTGAGATTCATTGGTCAAAATTCGCCGAATGGATTCACCGCAGTGGCCGAGCGCCAGAAATTCCCGTCGCCGAAAGCTTACATTCCAATTCGTTCGAACCTTTTTCACGCGACCCGGAATCTCGGTCGTGGAAAATAAAAATAGAGATTCAACCTTCCATCACGAGTGGATTTTATAAACTAGGCTTTCTAGTGGACGGGAAATCTTCCGCCCCAGCCCGATTCCGGGTTTTGTCGGCCATCGGCTGTACGATGGCAAAGCCTCGACTTTCGTCATTTCACACTTTTCCATCGCGGATTTATTCCGTCGCATTTGCCGCGCGCCATGCGCTGCCGGGGCGATGCCGCTCGCAATGCGCCGCACATTCCACGACATGCGCCCTTGTTATGCCGATTCGACCTTGTCGTAGCCGACACTTCCGAATTACGTGCTTTGAACGCTGCGAATCCCGACTGTTGATGGCGGCCGATTCGGATCGCAACGACTCGCAATTCGCCGCTGCTCACATGCTGCCGGCAGCATCCGCGGACATAGAAGGCAATTCTCGCTCGACGGCGACTTATCTTGGGTCGCTCGGACTGCGAAAGACGGCGAGCGGCTGCGGAAACTTCGAAGGAGACCAAGATTATTTCAAATTCAATCCAAGTCGGAGCGGCACGGTCAGCCTGACTCTTTCGACCTACGACAACTTGCGGACGCAGTTCCGCCGCTATTTTGCCGACGGTAGTTCGCGGCTCGTCCATGGGTACGCGATGAACACCCATGTTGCAGCCGGCCAAACCGTTACCTTCAACGTTCGTGCGGTCGAAGGATTGGGCAACTACAAACTCACACTTCGCCTGACACCGGACGCTGTGAAGTTGGGAGAGATCCAATCGAAGCTCCTCCGAAATCAGCACATTCGGGGCGAAAAGTGGTTTCAATTTTCCAGTTCCAATCCAGGAAGTTTGCGGGCAGAAAGTTGGATTGGCCGATCGACCCAAGACATCCGGCTCGAACTGTACGACGCTGAGTTTCAAAAGCTCGCTACAAGCAAGGGTCGCTATAAAGACGATATAACCGTGGATGCCGCTAGCGACGAGGTCTTCTATCTTCACGTCGCCGGCAGCAACGGTTCGGTAAAGCTGCGGCTGACAAGCAATCCTGAAAATCCCTTCGCCGCCGGAATCTCTTACTATGTCGCGACCGATGGCAGCGACGCCAACGACGGATCATTGAATCGTCCCTTTGCGACTCTGCAAAAAGTGGTTCGGCTGGTCAATCCGGGTGATACCATCTTCGTGCGGGGCGGCACGTACTCCGTCAATGCCCCGCTGCAACTGGTGCGCCCCGGCGCAGAGAACAACCCGATCCGCTTGTGGGCGTATCAAAACGAACGCGTCGTCTTGGATTTCGCCGCCACGCCGACGAACTTTTATCAAGCCGTTTCGGTGCAAACCAATTGGTGGCACCTCAAAGGGCTGACCATCGAGCATTCCTCCTCGTTCGGATTGAAGACTAACGGCTCGCACAACATCTACGAAAACATGACATTTCGATGGAACGCCGCCACCGGCATGTCGCTCATCGGCACCAACGGTCTGATTCCCTCCGACAACTTGTTCCTGAATTGCGATTCCTACGAGAATTACGATGCAGCTTGGCACGGAGAGAACGCCGACGGGTTCGGATTGAATTACACGATCGGGACTGGCAATCGGTTTCACGGTTGCCGGGCGTGGGGAAACTCGGACGATGGCTGGGATTTATGGGAAGCCTCGCAGGCCGTGACCGTCGTAGACTCATGGTCGTATCGCAACGGTGTCAATCTTTGGAACGACGCAAATTTCCAAGGCGACGGAAACGGCTTCAAACTTGGTCGCGATAGCGGCGCGCACTTTCTGACCAACTGCCTGGCTTGGGAAAACAGCAATAACGGCTTCGATACCAACGGCAACGGGTATTGTGTTCATATTTATAATTGCACCGCATACGCGAACGGCGCTCGAAATTGGCAGATCGAAAATTTGACCACGCACGTGCTCCGAAACAACATCTCTTTGGATGGCGCAACGGCCGATTTCGTGGGATCCTCGGTCAATAGTGTCTTTAATAGCTGGAATGGGCTGGGCGTCGGCTCCATCGACTTCGTCTCGCTCGATTCGTCGGTGGCCCGAGGGCCGCGGCCCTCGGACGGCAGCTTGCCGGTTAGCTCGTTCCTGCACCTAGCAATAAATAGCCGACTGGTCGACGCCGGCGTCAGTCTAGGGTTCGCGTTTCAGGGCGCTGCACCAGATTTAGGGGCCTTCGAAACGTGAATAGAATTGGGCTTCGCCCAGCGCTAAGCGGGGCGGAGTTTTCTGCCTACCAGTCGCAGCGGCTGCCGGCTACGGCGTTGCCACGAGCAGTTTCTCCGCCACGTCGCGCCCTAGCGAAGTGACTTGTCCCGCGACTTCGACCGAAACCGAACCGGCTTCGGTACGATTCGTCACGACGCGGCCCTGCGTGCCCAATTCCAACTCAGCGGCCGTGAGATAGCGTAAGAATTCCGGCGACTGATCGACGACTCGCACCAGCCGGAATGGCTCTCCTTCATCGCACGCCGCTAGCGACCGCGCCGGCGATTGCTGCATTGATCCGTCGGCGCGCGGAATAGGATCGCCGTGCGGATCGGCGCTTGGATAGCCGAGAAAGGCATCAATCCGATCGACCAGCAAATCGCTGACGGCATGTTCCATATGCTCGGCTTCTTCGTGAACTTCGTCCCAGGTCAAATCGAGCGTTCGCGACAAGAATAGTTCGATCAGCCGATGCCGTCGAAGCACTCGCAATGCCAGCGCAGTTCCCGGCAGCGTCAACTTCGCTCCGCGGTGCGGCGTATACTCCGCCAGATTGCTCTCGCTGAGTGTTTTCAACATGCTCGTGACGGTACCGGGAGAAACCCGTAGCGCCGCGGCAAGCTGTCCCGTCGCGGCAGGTTCGTCGTTTTGTCCGGCGCAAAGCTGGTAAATCGCTTTGACGTAATTCTCAACCGTGAGGCTTGCCAAGGGTAATTCCTTTGCGACAAAAAGCCCATTTTGCAACGATTTGCAAGTATTCTATTCTAGGACGTATCGTTCCGCGATCAAATCGCCGACTGCGAGGGTTCGGGGTTCAGGGATTGTCGCAACGATCGGTTTCAAATCCCGAATCCCGACCCTTCCTATCGCCACATGTCATCATCTGCAAACGGATGCGCTGGCCCCATGAGTTTCGGCCGCGGAAGCGCTTTCATCGCCTGTTCGGCCAATCGCAAATCTTCGCGAGTGGTGATTTTGAGATTAATTGCCGAGCCTGTGACGACGGACACTTTGTGTCCAGCACGCTCGACCAATTGCGCATCATCCGTGGCGGCAAAGTTGCCGCGCTGGGCGTAGGCTTGCACGAGCAGTTCGCGGCGAAACACTTGCGGCGTTTGAGCCTCCCATAATCCATCGCGAGCAACGGTTTCGACAATCGAGTGATTCGAAACTCGTTTCAGCGTTCCACTTACGGGAATCGCCGGAATGGCTGCGCCGCCTTTCTCGGCTGCCGCAAACACGTCGCTGATCCACTGGTCCGCAAGACACGGCCGCGCGGCGTCGTGAACGGCGACAAAATCGATCTCCGGTCGCACCTTTTCCAGCGCCTTCTGGATCGAATCAGCCCGTTGAGCGCCCCCTTCGACCACTTCCACCCCCAAAATCGCCGCGTTCCCGGCGAACTTCGCTTGAAAATACTCTCGATCATCCAGGGCGATCACCAGCAGCAATTGTGCCACATCCTTGCGGGCCATAAACTTCTCCGCCGAATGCAACCAAACGGCCCGGCCTTCGAGCGGCGCAAAGGGCTTTTTGTAGTTCTTGTCGTGAAACCGGCTACTACTGCCGGCCGCCGCAAGAATGACAGCGAAGGTGGACATCGTGAAATTCCTCATTTCTGAAATGCATGCCGCATCATGCCGATCCCAAGCTCGTCTGTCGGGGGTGAGTTGCTTCGCCAAAATGCCGCGATGATTGGTTCTTCAATCGGGCCATGGAACTTTCTTCAAACGGTCTTTGCGCCTAGGTTCTTCTATCGTCGTGCACGAAGTTGCTGCCGTCAACTCGGCCATTCTTGGAATTTTTCCCTGGCGCGATGGGGACATGCAGGTTTTGACGGTGGTTGATGGTTGCACGATCCATTCCATCGAAGGATTTGACGACCTCGTTACCTCCGCTGCCGCTCAGATAGCTACTAGTAGAGCGACTTTCTACCGGGCGGGCCTGACTCGCGCTGAAAATTCAATACCTGACACGACGCACACGTCTGCGAAGTTGGGAGGCGCGTATGCACAATCTTCGCAGGGATAGAACTTGATCACTCGCCGCGGCAACAGCGGGTAAAGTATATAAAATATCACATCCTAACTGGCAGCTAGCCTCGAGCAGCCAATCGCCAACCTCTAACCAATGGCGCCATTTTTCCATCAACCTCCGCCACGGCTCGAACGTCAAGTACCTTCTGAAATTCCCGTGTCATTTCGCTTATCATCTCCCGATTTTCCGCCACTCCCCCAGAAAGGAAGCGGAAATGAACTCCGCGACAATCTACGCAGCGATCTGGAAACACTGCCCATTATTCGCTCCGTCATTTCCGCGCAAAACTTTTTAATATTCGCACAATTACGCCGATAGCCCATTTTCCGCCAAGTCGCATGAACGATTTTAAAACTGACATGAACCCGATGGTGTGCGAGCGGCAACCTTGTACCATTCCACCCTGAACCTTGAACCCTAAAATTTCACTGTTCCTGAAGGTCTGCCGAAGCCGAATAACCCCTGTAGGCGGCAAAGTCTGCCGCGCACGTTGCAGGGGGGAACATGAAATTCGACGTCGGTGGGCTTGGCGCTGCGCGCCGGCTCCGTGGTGGCTTGCGCCGCTGGACAACACTTGCGATGGCCTTCGCCCTGCTGGCTGCCGGCAGTGCTAGCACTCGGCCGGCTCTTCGAGCGGCCGAACCAGCGGCCAAAAGCACCACCAGCCGAGCAGCTCGTGAAGATGCCCTCCGCGCCCTTCCGCTGAAGCAACTTCGGCCGGAAATGCAAGCTAAAGTCGCGGCCGTGCTCAACGATACCAGCATTTTTCGGCGTCTACCGACGCAAACAATCGACTGCGACCCGGCGTTGTTTCAATTTTTGGTGACCAATCCCGACATCGTCGTCAACATTTGGCGGTCCATGGGCGTGACCAGTGTTAGCATGGACCGCCTCGACGCCGATCACTTTCGCGCTGCCGACGGCGATGGCACGACCTGCACCGCCGAGTTTGTTTATCGCGACCACGACACGAACATCATCTACGGCGAAGGAACCTACGAAGGGCCGCTCTTTCCGCGGCCGGTCCGCGGCCAATGCGTGGCGATGCTCAAGACAGCCGAAATTCGCGAGACCAACGGCCGCTACTATATCACCGCCCGGCTCGACCTATTCTTGCACGTCGAAAACGCCGGCGTGGAACTGCTCGCCAAAATGTTCCAGGGTTGGTTAGGTAAAACCATCGACCACAATTTCACGGAAACAGTAGCGTTCTTGGGCAACGTCTCGAGCACCTCCGAGACGAACCCGCAAGGCATGCGAAAACTCGCCGGACGATTGAATCACGTCGATGAGGATCGACGAAGCCAATTCGCGCTCGTCATCGAGCAAGTGGCGGGCAATCTTTCCGCAGTCAGCATGGCCAGTCAGCAACCGTCGAAAAAGACGCGACCGTAAGCCGCTGAACCATTGCTGCGTTTCCAAATACACGCGGGTCGGGTTCGGAAACGCGCGTCACGCCGTCGTCGACTCCCCTCGATTGCTTGCCGCAAGTGAGCGGTAATTAGCCCGTAGCGATTGGTGAATCCAGGCGAGATAGACATTCACCCCCAGCGATGCGAACAGCGCGACCAGTGCCGCCATCAGCGGCAGCCACGGGCGCGATTCGGGCGTTTCCACTTTGAGCGCATAGCTTTTGCCGCCGGGAAGGCTATTCGCGTCCAAATGCGGGACTTGCGTTCGATCCGCAGCAACGGGTGCGGGAGGCGTGGATTGCTCGTTGGGTTCTCGATTTGCTTGTGACCAAGGCAAACTTGACGTACCGCGCATTGCCGCGCTAATGGGATTGATTGGCGCTGCAGGAGGCGAATCGGTGTAAGCGCTCGGCACGTTAATCGTCGCAGGCGGCGCGACGTCGGGTCGATTCGGAGCCATATCCGGCAGCGGTGCCGTACTATCACCGCCCGACGGTTTCCGCTCGTTTTGATCGATTGACTGCGGCAGCGTCCCTTCGCCCGGCAGCTTTTCCGCGCTCGCCACGACGCGCACGCGACGGGCCGCTGGGGTGTTGTTTGGCAGCCGGACAACGGCTTCGTGAAACGATGCAAGCTGCGCCGGCTCGACGCGAACGATGTATTCTATACTACCGCCGGGCAATTCCTGCCAGCCCACGGCAAAGGTGCGAGCATTTGCAGGTGTGGAAGGCATCGCTTCGCTGGCCGCGAATTCTCGCTTTGGACTGTCGGACTGAGGCGGCAGCGTTCCTTCGTTGGGCAGCTTCTCGGCGCTTACCACGATTTTAATCTGGCGAAATTCAGGCGCTTCGCGGGGAAGTTCGCTGCTGATTTCATGCACCGAATCGAGCAACCCAGGCTCAATTCGGACGAGATATTCAAGGCCTCCCTCCGGCAATGCCTGCCAGCCAAATTCGACGGCATGGAGGGCATCGCAGATTGCAAGGTAAATCAGCGCGGTGAACAAGGAGCGTGGTCGCATAACGAACTACTAGCGGAGTCAGCGGGTGAAGCGGCGTCAGCGAATTATACCAAGCTGCCGACGGCGGCAACCCAGAAAGCCAATCGGTAACTCCGTACGGCCGGCAAGGGTCAAATCCGCCAAAGCCTCGCCGAGTACGCAAGCAAACTTAAACCCGTGCCCCGAAAGCCCAGCCGCAAACGCGACTTCTGGATGTTGGGGATGCAAATCGACCACAAAATTTGCGTCCGGCGACATGGTGTACATGCACGTCGCGTGATTCAGGTGCGGCCGACCGACGCCGGGCACGAACTCCGATAAAAATCGCTCAACGGCCGCTTGGTCTGCGGCATCCAGATTGCGATCGACCTCGAGTGGATCCGCCACCGGTACGCCGCCGCTATGCTGGGCAACTTTGACGCCGTCGTCGTCGATCTGCGGGAAACCGTAAAATATGCCCCTTGGCGTTTCAAACAAATAAGTCGGGCAGCCACAATCGGCCTGCAGCGACCGATTGTTGGCCGGATACCAGTACAGCGGCTTTCGCAGCACTTCAAACCGCACTCCCAGATCGGCAAGCAGCGCGCCCGCCCAGGCGCCGGCGGCAACGACTAGTTTCGCAGCTTGAAATTCACCTGCGTCGGCTTCCACTACCACTCCGCCGCTTTGCGCGTGCCAACCATGCACCGCCACGCCGCACTTCAGTTCCGCGCCGTTTTGTTGAGCATCGTCCAAATGGGCAAGCACGCAATCTTCCACATTGAGATAACCGGCTCGGCGCTCCAACACACCTTCCCACCCACTGGGAATGCGAAATTGAGGAAACTCCGTCATTACTTCCTGGGCCAGGAAATTTTCGATCTCCAAACCGTGCAATTGAGCCGCGCGCCGTACTCCCGGCACGACTTCGCCCTCAGGCGGACCCACCTGCAGCAAGCCCACTTCGCGATAGAGCGGCATGCCCAATCGCTCCGCAAGTTCGCGCCACAATTGATATGCTCGCAGCAGCAGCGGCACATAATCGGGATGCTCGAAATAGGCTTGCCGAATCACTCGCGTCCGACCGTGCGAACTACCGCGACCATGCCCTGGAGGAAAACGATCAAGCCCCAATACGCGGACGCCGCGACGCGCTAAATGAGATAAAGCGGCGCTGCCGACTCCGCCAATGCCCAGAACGATGACATCGTACATTTGCATACGCCAACAAACGACCGGGCCGCGACGCGGCATTCGCAGACGGGCCGAAGACCTTTCGATCATCGGAGGCGAATCCGTGCGAGGATTTCCATCAACATCGGCCAGCGTCAGCGAAAGGCTCGTCTCCTGCGGATGGCCTACGAATTTCAGATCACCCCTCGCTTCGCTTTCGCCCCTGCTGGTTGAGCGCAGGGCAGTCGACTACAGACCGATGTCTTCGTTCCACAACTGCGGATGCGCTGCGATAAACTGCCCCATCAACTCGATGCAGCGGGCGTCTTGTCGCACTTCGACGCCGACGCCGCGGCTGCGGAGCAGTTCTTCCTCGCCCAAAAAAGTCTGATTTTCACCGACGATCACCTTCGGAATACCATACAACAATATCGCCCCGCTGCACATCGAGCAAGGCGAAAGCGTCGTATACATCACCGATTCACGATAGACCTTCGCCGGCTGCCGGCCGGCATTTTCAAGCGCGTCCATCTCGCCATGCAGCACCGTGCTGCCGCGCTGGATGCGCCGATTGTGCCCGCGTCCAATGATCTTCTCGCCATACACCAACACCGAGCCAATCGGAATGCCTCCTTCGGCCAATCCCCTCTCGGCTTCTTCAATCGCAGCTTGCAGGAACGGATCCATTGGCTGTCCTCCGCATGGACGTAAACGACGTGTTGTCGCATTGGCGCCGTAGCCATCAGTGCGCGGCTGAGGCGGCCTCGCTTCCTCACGGGCGAGGCTCGGAAAGTCGCTCCGAGCCTCGCGGCTACGGAAAGTCTTTCCTTGGCGATCAATCTGCCTCTACGGTGATGTCCGCTTTCACCGAATTAGCAATAAAACAAAGCTTGTGGGCTTGATGATGGAGTTCGGCTACTTCTTCTTGGGTCGGCCGTTGATCGCCACCAAAGACGATTTCGGGGCGCAACCGAGCGGCACTTACCCAGGGGATTCCCTTCTCGTTCTTCGTCATCGTGCCAACGGCGCTGTCGGTATAGCTGTCGATTTGAAATCCACGTTTCGCCGCCAAATACAAGAACGTGAGCATGTGACAGCTAGAAATGGACGCGACCAGCGCTTCTTCGGGATCGACCGCCGCGGGGCTGGTCAACGGTGGCCGCACGATTTCTGGGTTCGCCGACGCCGCAATGCTCGCCCCGCCGTCAAACGACCAGGTATGATCGCGAGAAAACTTGCCGGACAAAAAGTCGGCATCGTGGCGCTGCCAATGGATCGTTGCCTTGTGTTCCGACATCTTTGACCTCCTGTGACAATTGCTTTATTGCACTCGCACAAACAGTCGCCGTCAATACATGAATCCGGCCCGTGCGACGATCAACGCCATGGCCGCGAAGCCGGGGCGGAGAAAAGCTGACAGCCGCCAAATTTGGTAAAGTTGGGCAAGTTGAGAACAAGCTCCCCTCAGGTCGACAGCCTCGGTCTGCCGCGCATGCGCAGCGTGAACTCGGTTCTCAGCAGTTGCGCCGTGGCTGCCGTCCAACGGTTATTTCCCAACGGACAACCGCGACCGACGGACTTTCGCAGCGCTGCGAACTCGGCCTGCGATGGTGGACGGTTTACCATCTCGATCCCGTTGGCCGGTCATGGTAGCGGCCAGTCGGCCAGGATCGGGAATCCATGTTTTGGTTGCGCCCTCCGGGCCAAACTCGACCACGGCCAATGCTCGGCTGGAATTACCAGGTTGGCCCATAGCGAATTGCGCTCGACGTATCGCACGCCAACGTAGGAATGGTCGTCGTCCTGCACGAGAAAGCACCAGGGCCAGCGCTAACTTTAGAGGAAATAGGCAGTTACCCAATCCACGCAACTTCAATTGCGAAAGGACGGCAATTTGGTATGTGCGATGTACATTTCCGGGTTTGCCATACACGGTATTGTCATC
>JADZDJ010000029.1 GCA_020851115.1 Pirellulales bacterium | reverse complement strand
GATGACAATACCGTGTATGGCAAACCTGGAAATGTACATCGCACATACCAAATTGCCGTCCTTTCGCAATTGAAGTTGCGTGGATTGGGTAACTGCCTATTTCCTCTAAAGTTAGCGCTGGCCCTGGATACACGTCGTCTGCGAGTGGGTGGGGAACACCCAGGCCGTCGCTAAGAAACACTACCTTCAGGTAACAGACGAGCATTTTCAGCGGGCCGTAGGGGCGCTGCTGCCGGCGCTGCCATCGGGCGACATTTCTGATAGTACAGCGTCACACGCTGTCGCCACGAATCCAGTATTTCTCGGCAAAAACGAAAATCCGCTATAAGTGTATACTAGTTCAGTGACCCCGACGGGACTCGAACCCGTGTTACCGGCGTGAAAGGCCGGTGTCCTAGACCGCTAGACGACGGGGCCAATTTCGCTGCACAATCACTTGCCAGGGCATTCCGGCAAAATTGAAGCGAAAGTGTGACGTAGTAAGGGTTTGTAGTGGCGCGCAGAGTTCGAGTCAAGTGGGGTGCTCTGACGTAATTCGAGCGGCGCCGATAAAATTGACTTTGACTGAGCCCACAAGCCTGTGAAGTTGTCACAAAGCTCCTCAACGGCCAATTTCAAATCGCGCCGCCTGACTGGAACGCCGAGTGCCAACAAAACTGGGCAACTTTCTCCCTTGAAATGTGCATGATTGTCATAATTGACTACCAAATGGGCAACCTCCGCAGTGTTCAAAAGGCACTGGAGCACGTCGGGCATGAGGCGATCATCACCGACGATCCTGTGGAGGTAAGTCGAGCCGATAAAATCATTCTCCCGGGCGTTGGCGCCTTCGAAGATGCCATTGCCGAGTTGCAAGTCCGTTGCTTGGTTGGACCGATCAAAGAGGCCATCGCGGACGAAAAGCCCTTCCTGGGAATCTGCCTTGGGTTGCAATTGCTATTCGATGTTAGCCACGAAAATGGCCGGCACCAGGGTCTGGGAGTACTGCCGGGCGAAGTGGTACAGTTCAAGGGGTCCGCCGATTTAAAAGTGCCGCATATGGGTTGGAATGGCTTGCAATTCCGACGCCGCGTTCCGCTCCTAGAAGGCATTGCAGACGGCAGCCACTTCTACTTTGTTCATTCCTACTATGTAAAGCCGCGGGACGAATCGCTCGTCGCCACCGAAACGGAGTATGGTAGCCCGTTCTGTTCGATGATCTGTTGCGGCAATCTATTCGCGACCCAGTTTCATCCCGAAAAGAGTCAAACGGATGGACTGCAATTGCTCAAGAACTTTGCGGAATTACGGAGTATATCGACACACTAGTGCGGTGGAAGGTTCTCCGGGCAAAGCGAGTTCCAATGTCAATTTTTTCGAATTCCTGGTCCATCCATGCTGGTGAGGAAGCAAATCGATTGACGAAAATGGCTCGTCACCTGCATCCTGAAATAAGCATACCAGCAGTTTTGTCACCGGCGGTCTTGGCGCTGGCAACGGGTATTTGGGACATGTACGATCAGGGTTGCAAGCTTTGGTGTTTGCACCGCTGACTTCTATAGACGATTGAGTAGCTCAGGGAGGTCCGATGATAGGTATGATTCGCTTGATCGCAATTGGGATATGTTCAATCGCGATGGTGTTTTCAACCGTTGCTTTTGCCCAGGAATGGACTCGCTTCCGCGGCCCGAATGGTCAGGGCCAATGCTCTTCCGCGGATACGATTCCCGTCGCGTGGACCGAGGCGGATTACAATTGGAAAGTCGAATTGCCAGGAACGGGCAATTCGTCGCCGGTGGTTTGGCAAGACCATGTCTATGTCTTGAGCGCCGACCCGGAAAGCGGCGCACGATTTGTAAGCTGTCTCAGCGCAACCACCGGAAAAGCGATTTGGAAACAGGAATACCCGACTGGCGCTCACTTCGTTCACAAGTTCAATAGCTTCGCTTCCAGTACGCCGGCCGCGGACGACAAACATGTCTATGTCGCTTGGGCGACGCCGGACGAAATTACTCTGTTGGCACTGACGCACGCTGGCAAAGAGGCCTGGAAGAAGAATCTCGGCGCGTTCCAGAGCCAGCACGGATTCGGCACTTCGCCGATTGTGGTCGACAGCATGGTCATTTTGGTCAACGACCAGGAAGGGGATGATCGCTTTATCGTCGCACTCGATTCAGACGATGGCAAGCAGCGCTGGAAGATTCCGCGCAAACATGCGACCAATCGGCAGAATCTCTCTTATTCCACACCGTGCGTTCGCGAAACCTCGGCCGGACGCGAGTTGATCATTTGCAGTTGGGCGCACGGCATCAGCAGCCACGACTTACAAACCGGCGCGGTCAACTGGGAAATTCCGGTGTTCAAGTTGCGGCCGGTGGGGTCGCCAGTGCTGGTCGGCGACCTCATCTTCGGCAACTGCGGCGAAGGGAGCGGCAACAGTTCAATGGTGGCAATCAAGCCAAGCGAGCAAACAGGAACGCCCCCCGAAATCATATACACCAAGGACCGCAGCATTGCTCCCTATGTGACGACGCTATGTGCCGCAGGCGATTTGCTGTTTCTGTGGGGCGACAAAGGAATTGTGTCCTGCCTCGATGCCGCGAGTGGAGAAGCTTACTGGACGAAGCGCGTGGGGGGCAATTTCTTCGGCTCGCCGGTGCGCGCTGGAAACCGCATCTATTGCATGTCATCCGACGGCGACGTTGTGGTGATCGAAGCCGCAAAAAAATACAAACTGCTCGCAAAAAACTCGCTAGGCGAAGGGACTCGCGCAACCCCCGCCATCGCAGGCGGGCGGATGTATCTGCGAACCGATTCGCATCTGATCTCGCTGGGGGGCGAGTCCATGCAGCAGACTGCTTCGGCGAAGTGAGCGGCCATCCGAAAGGCTATGTTATCGGCGAACCCCTTCTCCAATGGCTCCGCCAACTGCGGTAAATTCGGGGAAGGAACTCCCCATTCTGCTGCTATTGAGAATCTTCAATCGCGTTGTTCCCATTCGGAGCCGCGCCCGTCGGGTCGCGATTACTGAATGCTCCCGGACGGTCGCGGCTCGGGATTCGCTTGAAAGATTGGCCTACCAGGTAAAGTCGACGCTCGCCAATGCACCGTGGTAGAAAGCGCCGCCGGTGCTGTCGATGCCGCTGGCCGCCAGCACGTCGATCGCGGTCAATTGATCGCTTGCAACAGCGATCCCTTCGACCCACAGAACCTGATATCCGCCGCGGAGCGCGATATGGTCGGTCCATTGGTAAACGCCCGTTAAGCCGATTTCCCCGACAAACGCGACTTGGCCTCTCGACTGATTCGCGCCAAATGCCGGACCAAGCTGCTGTGTGACGCCGAAGGTGTTGTTGGCCGCGTTGCCGAAGATGCCGGCTTTGAACACGCTATCGACGCGGAACGGTCCGCCACGGTTGTAGACTTGCCAATTGAAGCCCAACTGTCCGCCGTATAAATTGTTGTCGACGTTGTCGGTGATGCTGGCTTGGTTGCCACCAAAATCGGCATCGAAGTTCAGATTTTCATGCACTTGCAGCCAACGGAATCCAATCAACCATCCAAACCGGTCGTTCATGCCCTGTCGCAAATTGACTTCCGTGCTATAAAGTCGCGACGTATAAACGGCCTCGATATTGGCCGAGCCTAAGCCGAACAGCGGCGGGTCGGTCGGGAAGTTCCAGATTGGCGAGGTCGTGAAGTTCTGCGTTGCACGCCAGCCGTCGATGCCAAAGTATCGCACTTCCAGGGCCTTGCTACCGCCCAGCGAGCGGATTGCCGAAACATCGACGCCGACGTTCCAGTTGAAATTGAAATTCTGAGCGTTGGCAATCGTGGCACCAGTCACCGTGTTTTCGACCAATCCCGCAGGATGCGGATTGGCGCGATCAAGGTAGACAATTCCCGCTTTCACCGTCCACAGTGGCTGGCAGCAGCAAAGGTTGTCAAAGTACTTGCCGCAGCAGCAGTCTGTGCAGCCACAACCACAACCGTCGCAAGCCGTAGCGCATCCGCAGGCACCAGTAGCGCTGTTGGCAGTGGCGGCCGATTCCGCCGTCTTTCCAGCAATCGCCGTATTGGTGGCCCCATTGCGGTTGGCCGCGTCGGAAACCAGCGAATAACCTGGGTTGACTCTTTCCAGAGCCGTTTCCGGGGTTGAGTAATAGTCGTAGTCTTGGGCCGAAACCGATTGTGCCGCAAACAAAAAGGCAATCGCGGCGGCCGAGCGCCATGAGAAAGTCATGAAAAACCTCCGTGTAGCAGGTTGCGCCTCAGCCCGATCATCCATGCCGGTATCCGCACTGCGCAACGATATTCCGTACCATCGTCTGAATGAATCGTCATGTTGCGGCCGCACTCCCTGTCGAGCACGACCGCTACGCCAGTTAAATCTGTCGCGCGTGGCAGAGTCTAGCTAATCGATTAACTTTAATGAGCCGACCCCCTCCTTCGATGGCGCTTCGACGTCATTGCCTTCCCATCCTGCGCAGATTAAATTGGACGAGCTTCGTCGCAACCGCGCCCAGTCCGCGCGAGCCGTCACCTTTAAGCCCCTTGATTACGAGGATCCTACGATGGTAAACCCTAAAAAAGCAAAGACCATCCGTGCTTGC
Organism: Pirellulales bacterium; assembly: GCA_020851115.1. Lineage (GTDB taxonomy): Bacteria > Planctomycetota > Planctomycetia > Pirellulales > JADZDJ01 > JADZDJ01. Next base: position 13,553 of record JADZDJ010000029.1, on the reverse strand, counting down.
CGAAATAGACGCTCTGAGAATCGCCGTAAAGCGATTGGCAGCCAACGTTCCCTTTTGATTGAGGCATTGGAAGACCGTCGGGTGCTGCATGCTCTGCTGTTCGTCGATTTCGGCGACAATTTTCCCAGCGGAACCTTGGCCACCACACAGGGTGGATTTCGCGACGTGGCCAACGATCCCACTCCGGCCAATCGAGTCCTCGGGACCACACTGACCGATAGCAACAACAATTTTAACGCGGGAACGGCGCTCAATATTGTCGCGCAAACGTTTACCACAACCGAACGGGCTCAAATGATGGCCGTGGTACGGCGCGATTATTTGCCTCTGGACATTGAAGTGATCGAATTGACGGCCTCGGCTCAGATGACCAGCGACGGCCGCAGTGTAGCCGCAGCGACATCGATGGCCGACGTCGTCACGACGTTACGTGGCGGCGCGGCAGGTTCGCGAGATGCCTATATTTTCGTAGCCACCTTCATCGTCGATCCCGGCGGTGCGAACCAGAAAATCTACGGCAACAATGGCGGCGGCAACTCTCCCGGCGGCGGCCTAGACACCTCCGATCTATCCGCGGCCTCGAATGTCCACGATGACGTGGCGGCCGTCTTCAGCAACGGCGGCCTCTCGAACAACACGCTCAACAACATTGCCCACGAGGCTGGACACTGTTTTGGGTTGCAACACGCCATTACAAACGCCACCGGCACGAACGCGACGGATTTGTATCATCAAGCCGAATTGATGTCGTATCGGAACACAAACAATACAACCTCATCGATGTTCGCACGGATGCCGATGACGCGCGGCGACAACAATTCTCCTGGATTCAATGGTAGCGCAACGTTCAACGCGGCCGCTCGGACGATCACGCAACCGGCTATGCCAAGCAATCCCTTTGATAGCGCGGGTTTCGTGGCGGGCCTCTCGATTGTTGTTTCGGGAACGGCTAGCAACAACGGCACCTATGTTATTCAATCGGTCAATGCAACCGTCATCACCTTGACTACCGCAGCCACACTCACGGACGAGACGTCCGCCAATACGTCGATCTTGTCGCTCAATACGGTCAATTACAACGACCTTGAGGCCCGCAACGGCCAAAACTCTACTTACGACCAATTGCGAAACGACGGCAATATTGGGGCCAATCCCAACTTCGATTTTATCTCAGGCTCGGGTGCCAACGACATTATCACCATCGTCAAGAACGGCGGGAACGCCGACGTGACCATTCAGCCGTTTGTCGATGCGGCATTCGCCACTCCGATCACTATACCGGGCTTTGGTAGCACGTCGTACACCTACAGCTTTCCACTTTCGAGATCGATCTTGGTTTATGCCGGCGATTCGAGCGATCGGATTGTCGTCGATGTCGATCTGGGGGTCGACGTTCAAATCGACGGCATGTTGGGAATCGACTCGCTGATCGTCGAAGGCAAGGGCGCGGCCAATGTGACCTACACTCCCGACGCGACCAGCCCGGCTGGAGTCGATATTCTCGGCGCTACCAATGTCACCAGCTTTGGCGGTTCGGTGTTGTTTGGCGGCAAGTCGATTACGTTCAACGATTTCGAAACGACGAGCACCGTTACTTTATTGGATTTCGGAACCGTGACTTATGCGACACCACTTGCCGGCGCTGATCTGTTGAACGTAAGCAGCCCTTCAGGCGGCGATCCGCAAGTCGCCGGTCTCGTCAATGGCGGCACGAGCGTCGTCCCTGTTGTACTTCAGACCGTGACTAGCCTGTCCGTCCAGACAGGCGACGGCAGCGACACCCTGACGATCAAGAACGCTGGCAATCTCGTCAAATTCGATATTCAATACGATGGTGGAATTTCGGCCGGCGATAGCGACAAATTGGCGGTGACCGGCAATCCTGGCTCACCGATTGCCCGCGAAACGTATCTTGTCGGAGCTACACAGGATGCCGGCATATGGGTACTCGACGCCGACGGTAATATGGGGCCAGGTGCAGCCGGCGCAGCCAACGGCGATGAACTGGTTGTCGATTTCAAAAATCTCGAGCCTGTTGATTCCGACGTGCCAGCCGCCGTGTTCGATGTGATATTGTCCGCCAGCGCCGACAATGCGACGATTGGCAGCGGAGGGTTTTTGAACGGCCTCAATTCGTTGCAAGTAACCGATCATAACGGCACGTTCGAAACATTCCGCGTTGCGCAAAAGACGATTGTGCGAATAATGGGGCAGAGCGACGCCGACACGATTACCGCCGATTACACCTCGGCCGACAGCTCGCTTACGACGCTGGAAATCTACGGCCATGTTGCACCAGACGTGGTCGGCCAAGCGGCCGACGACAATGCCGTCGATCAGCTTTCTGCGCTGGCTACGGCCGTTGGAGTTGGCATCACGCTGTTTGGTCAAGGCGGCGACGACAGCTTTACCGTGGGCGACGGCGACCTGTCGCAGATTCTCGCTGCGGTGGCGATCGACGCCGGCGACGGCTTGGGCGATTCGCTCGTCGTCGACGACTCGGGACGCAACGATGAGGTCGATTACGTGATTGACCCAACCTTCGTCGCTCTCGACACGGGTATTGTTGCGAATGTTGCCACCTTCACGGCAACCCTTGAATCTGCTCGCATCAATGGCACCCAAGGCGTGAACGAATTTCATGTAACGCCAAGCGCCGATACCGAGTTCTTCATCGACGGAAACGATCCATCGACCCCGCCGGGCGATTATCTCGAAATCAATTTCGCCGGCACTACAGGTCGGCATCTGACCAAGATCGGCAGCAGCGGTATGTGGGAGTTCTCGAATCGCGAAGACGTGAAGTTTGAAGACATCGAGCGATTCAACTTCTTTCCCATTATTACCGTCGGAGCCGACGCCGGCGCACACAGTCGTTCGTCGGTCCATGTTTATGATGCCGAACTAGGAGATCTGGTCGTTAAATTTTTCGCCTATGGAACTTCGTTCAAGGGAGGCGTTCGCGTTGCGGTCGGCGACATCAATGCTGATGGCATTCCAGAAATTGTTACCGCGCCCGGCCCCGGTCGTTCTTCGCTGGTAAAAGTGTTCGATATTCTCACGGGAACAGAGATCCTTGGCGATCGCATTCGCGCTTACGAATCAAGCTTTCGAAATGGCATCTACGTTGCCACGGGAGATATCACGGCCGATGGCGTGGCCGATATCATTACCAGCCCTGGCCCTGGCCGCGACGTCCATATCCGCGTTTGGAAGAACGAAACGGCCGCCAACCCTGCGGATCCGTTCGCCGATCTGCAATGGCTCGGCTTCCGGGCCTTTGGTGGCAAAATTCGATCTGGCGCAACGGTTGCCGCCGGCGATCTCACCGGTGACGGCCGCGCAGAGATTGTGGTTGGCAGCGGCCCCGGCATTGCACCGCGGATTCGCGTCTATGACATCTCGACGATCGATCCATTGCCGACCCCCGGATACGTCGATCTGCTGCCGTTCATTTACCAAATCCGACCCTTTAATACGTCGGATCGGGGCGGAGTTTTTGTGGCGGTCGGCAACGTTCGCGGCGACGGGATTGCAGAAATCATCGCCGGCAGCGGCGTGGGTGGCCGCGGCCGAGTCGAAATGTATAACTCCAACGGCACTCGATTCAAAAGCTTTTCTGCGTATCCGAACAACGGTAACAATTCGGCAGTGCATGTCGCCGTTGAAAATGTTGATGCCGACGCCTTCGGCGAAATCATTACCGGTGAAGGCCCAGGTGGCTCGCTCCGCCGCCGCGCGTTTGACGCCGACGCGACGATGGTCGACGATATCCTCGAAATCGATCCCGATTTCCGGGACGGCTTCTTTGTGGCTTGATGAATTGGCATAGTTGTGAGCGTAGCATCTCAAAAGAGAATCTACACTGCGTCGAGGCCGTGCCCAAGTTGGATACATCGATAGGTATAACCGGCCGCGCCTGAAGCCAACTCTCGAACATCGCGCGTATATCCATTTCTGAATTTCGAAAGTCTCCAGCGATTGATAAGCTGGTGAAACTTTGAGGATCGCGAAGATTTTTCCGAAAGTTCCGGTCGCGCAATCCCCGATAATTCGGCTGGTACACGATGGTCGGTTGTAAGTTGGGAAGTTTACCTAGCACAGGATGAGTCTATGGCCTCCGCTTCGCGGAATGTATGGTCGATTGCCCTCATTGGAGGGCTATTGCCTGCAATGCTGGCAACGGTTCGTCCGGCGGCGGCGCAAGCCGAATTGAATCGGTCTTCTGCAAGCGCGCCCGACAACGACGATACGAACGCAGCGCCCCAGCCGCCCAGCGTGCTGCGGCCAACCTATCAAATGTCACAAGTTGCTCGCCACGCGGCACCTCGAACGCGCATTGGCCGACAAGAAGCTCAAGCTAGTTACCAAAGTAACGCCGCACGGTACCAAAATCCGCGTAATCGGTCGGCAGACGAAGGCGACGAGTCGGAACCGAGGGTTCGCAGAGTGCCCAGACGCTATAAGGCGGCAAATCGAAGCAGCGCGCTCGGAGGCGGCATGTATGAAAACTCTCCAATCAGCAATCCGCCGCGGATGCAGGACGGCCGGGAGGAATTCGTCAATGACAAGCCGAGGGGCAATGAATACGGCGAGCAATTCTTCAGTGAGCCAGCGAGCTACGAATTGTCGGCTGGCAACGATCGCAATAGCGATTACGACTCGATAAACTACGGCCAAAGGCGTAACTATGGTGGGCCGAATCGATGGATGGGTGTTGGCGGCATGGGTTTCGGCGGTTTGTTTGGTTCGATGGCTTCGCGCGACACACAACCAGTCACGACTGGCGGCGGAATTCGCAGTTGGATGACGGGCGGTTCTTCCGTCTTGGCGGGGGCAAAACCGGCAGGCTCACCTGTCGTCGTACCGGAGCCGGTCGTCACGCCAGACGCTGTGTATCTCGATGCTGAGCCAGTCAATGCCGCCAAACCAGCCGGCTCGCCGAGCGCGATGCCTGCGATGCCAGCCGGCGATGCCCCTATTTTCGACGATTCGACGATGACCGAAGGGCGATCGTTCTTGTCCGGCGGGCCGATCGCGGGACGCAGTTACGATGGATTTACCAACCCTCAGTGCAACGATTGCTTCGGATATGGTGGCTCCAGTGGAAACTGCGGCAACGGATGCTGTGGCCATGGCAGCGGTGGGCCGAACGGACCGCGCTGCGGCGACAACTACGGTATGTACGGTGGTTGCGAAGGCGGTTACGACTGCTGCGGCGGCTGCGGACCGAGGTATGGCCCTTTCAACGGTCCCTACGGTCGGCCGTGGGTCTTGGCCCCGATCGATTGGCTGTTTGGCGGCCTTTGGCACTGCGGCCCCTATTGGGGCGCTTGCGATCCATGCAGCAATTGGTGGTGGGGCCAGGATTTTACTGTCTTTGGCGGCGTCCACGACTTTCGCAGTCCGGTGAATATCGTTGGCAACTCGAACTTTGGCTTTCAAGAAGGCGTCAACTGGGCAGCACCGCTGTGGCAGGAGTTTGGCTTGGGAGCGCAAGTTGGTTTCCAAGTGACACAAAGCAACTTACAGAGCAACGCCATCAACCTTTACGACGACTATCGCAAGCAGACCTTTTTGACCGCTGGCCTGTTTCATCGACCGTGCGACGGTCGCGGTTGGCAATATGGCGTCGTATTCGATTACCTGCACGACGATTACTACCAGCTTTTTGACGTCGGCCAGTTGCGCGGAGAATTAGGATGGTTGCTCGACTGCCAAAACGAACTGGGGTTTTGGTTTGCCACGGGCATGTTTGACTCGGACAATCGCAACGATAACGTCATCCTCGGAGCGACCACCTATTCGGCGATTAATCAGTACGCATTTTACTATCGTCGCCGATTCTGTCGTGGCGGCGAAGGGCGGCTGTGGGGCGGGTTCGCGGGCAACAGCGGCGGGCTGATTGGCGCCGATGTGCGGCTGCCGATTTCTAGTGCGTGGGCCGTCGAAAGTGGGTTCAACTACGTGATCAGCGAAAAAAACGAAAACCCGTTGTTTAGCGATCAAACCTGGAATATCGGGATGAACCTGGTGTGGTACTGGGGCTGCAACGCCAAATGCCGCAGCCTGTATCGCCCGCTGTTCAACGTCGCTGACAACGGTTCGTTCATGGTGACGCGTCGTGGAGTGATTGGGCCGTAGTCGCCAATCCATCGGCCGCCCGACCAACGGTTGCGACGGTCGCTTCAAATCATGAAGGCAACGAACATTGCAACAACACGGATCGGTCCTGCGTCACGTCGAGTGCTTTTTCACCACAATCATCCGATACGGCTTGCGGCACGAAGGCTACCCAAATCGGTGCGTACGCCCTGTCTGCAATAGCAGCCCAACATGCCGATCCCGGACGGAGTAAACCTACCGATCGCTGATCGGCCAGTGGCACTCGCTATAGCGACATCAGGTCGGCCAGAGGTTCGACTCGCAGCAAATTGTCAGCGGCAGCCCCGATTCGTGGTGGGCGGCTGTTGGTATAAGTGCTAGCCGTCGAGATAAACGTCGGCGACAGCGAACTGAACTGATAGGTAGTTTTCTCGGGCGTAACAATGGTTTGCATCATTGCCACTTGGCGATGTGTGCCGTCTTCAATGTCCATGAATTTGCAATCGACCGTCGTTTGAAAGTAACTCATCAGCAATCCGCTCGTCGTGCCAGTTGGCATGGATGGATCGAGCGGCTCCATGAGACGCCGGAAAATATTCACCGCAATTCGATTGCCAGCACGAACCCCTTCTTCCATGTCGAATCGCCAGTGAATGCCTAGGTAGATGCGGCTGATGCCATTTTCGTAGGCAGCGTCTCGCAAGTTGTCGAAGTGGCGAGTAATCTCTGGCCGCGCGACACCGTTGTGGTCGGTCGTCTCGCCGTTGAATTCATCCGACGTGAACGAAAACGAAATATGCTTCGTGCCATAGAAGTATTCCAGCGTTTTGAACAAAGAGGCTCCAAAGATCGCATGGCCCGAAACATACGACGGGAACGGCGGCGTGAAATCGTTAGGGAACGTCTCGTTGCTGGCCGGAGCACCGAGCGGCGTCCAGTTGGCAATCTGGTGCGTCTGCGGATTCCCATCGAGGTCGGCGCCGCGAATTCCAACGACAGGACGCCAGAAATCGTAATCGTATTTCGCACCCCAGCCGACGATGCCGGCGTCGGCCATAGCGATATTCACCAGAGCAAACATGCGGGCGTTTTCGTATTCGCTGTTGCCATGCTCAACCGCAATTTTAGCCGCGATTTGGTTATACATTCGCGGCGGCGCGCACAGGCCTTGCGTACCGTCGTAAGCCCAAAAGATGCCAATTTCGGTCTGCTCCTGTGTGCGTAGGGTCGGAGTCGTCACGCCATCCCCGCCAAGCCGCACGATTTCGTCCAGTGCCTGGGCGTACTGAGGGCTAGACAACTTCGGCGGCGGAGGCGGCAAAAATTTATCCGCGTGCTTAATCCCAAACGTTTTGACGCCTCCCCACTGCGGATCGAGCAGGCCCTGCGTCGGATTGAGCGGGTCTTTCTGATGGTGTCCTGGCAAATTCACAATTTCGTAGTCGGATGCAGCCTGAGAGCCATCGTTCTTTCGCGCGGCCAGAATCGTCTTCGCCACAGTCTTGCCCAGTGCGATTCCCATCTGCTCGGCCGGGCCGTTCTTGACGTCGCCAAGCCACTCCATGAGGGCAGCATCGATTTCCGATTTTTGCCGCTTATATAGCGCAATCAGGGTGTCGTGCGCGGCCTGCCCAACGGCGGCATCAATGTTCGCGGCCGACGAACCCACTACTTTGAGCAAATATGGCTCGTACTTGCCTTTGATCGAATTGATCGCGTCGAACATTGCCGTCTGAACGATGGCAAGCACACGCGCCGCCCGGCATGGACCGATGTTTTCGGCCGCCGGTGAATTGCCATTCAAACTGCTGTGATCGCGGCTAACCGCATCCAAGGCGATTGCATTCCAATGAAGAATGGCGTCGCCAGCCATCAGAATGCGAGGTTCGAGGCACTCGAAGCCAAAACGAAATCCGAACGCTTGACCTCGGCGATGCAGCGTCTGCGCCCGCGCCAACTCGGCGGATGACTGAAACGTGTGAAACATCGATGTTGATCCTCGGAAAAAATTCTCGCTGCCGATCGCTGACACAGCCGCTCAATGTCGAGTTTCTGGCAAAAGCTGCTGCGAGTCCCAATTTCCAAGCGAAGCCGCGCAAAACGAGAAACCTACCTACAGAAACGTCAAGACAAGCCGTTGCGTTTCGTTACCCGCCAGGTGGCGAGCGATTGGCGAACGGTTGAATGAACGCCTCCAACCGCTCCAGCGTGCCGCGCAACAAACCTGCATCGACCTCGGCCTCCGCCAACAAGACTTCCTTGCGAAGTTCAAAACGACGATCCATCGCAACTACTCCTTCCATTCGCTTCCTTGCAGATGGAAGACTCAATACCACAATCAATTCCGTCAGGTCATTTGATTTGGAACGGTAGAACTAGAGCCGACGAATGTGAAATCCTCCATCTACGTGAAATCGCTCTCCGGTGCTGAACGGAAACGAATCGCTGACAATGGCGGCGACGGCTTTAGCGACATCCTCCGGCTTGCCCCAGCGGCGAATTGGCGAAAGCCCTTCGGTAATCAATTGGTCGTATTTTTCACGCACGCCGGCCGTCATGTCGCTTTCGATCACCCCAGGGCAGATTTCGAACACGCCGATTTTTTCTTCGGCCAGCCGTGCGGCGAAAAGTTGGGTCATCATTTGCATCGCGGCCTTGGCGATGCAGTAATCACCGCGATCGGTGGAGACCGCAAAAGCCGAAATCGACGAGATATTGATGATCTTTCCGACCACCGTTCTGCCGGCGGACGTCTGTTCGATCATCGTTCGTGCCGCGAGTTGCGACAGAAAAAAAGGGCCTTTCAAATTGACGGAAAATACCTCGTCCCACGATACTTCCGTCGCTTCGAGCAAATCCTTCCGCCCCGGCGATGTGATGCCTGCATTGTTCACCAGCACGTCCAACCGGCCAAATTGGTCGAGCATCGCCCGTATCATGGCCGAGCGTTCGTCAGCAGCTCCCACATTCCCACGAATTGGTGAAGCTATGCCGCCGGCAGCAGCGATCTCGGCGACCACCTGTTCGGCCGCGTCGACGCGCGAGACGTAATTGACTCCGACGGAATGGCCCAATTGGCCAAGTTCGAGCGCAATCGCTCGACCAATTCCACGAGATCCGCCAGTAACAAGGGCCGCAGAAGGCATAAGCAGGGTAAATTGGGTTGGCAACCGTCGAATCCGCGAGCCGAGCGGGTTCTTGCGGTGCTAAAGTGCTAGGGAATTCCTGCGTACCGCGGCTGGAGGAATCTTGCTCCATCCACGGTTAGTTGCAATGGGCCTCTGACATCGTTATGCTAGCACGCGCTGCAATGCTATGAGAAGGGCGTCAAAGGCTCACGTTTTACAAGCACTTTCAACGGACAAGAAGTCGCATTACCAGATCCAGGAGGGAAAACCATGCTTGTGCTTTCTCGAAAAGTCGGCGAAGCGATTCAAATCGGCGACAACATTGAAGTGATGGTAGTGCGGATCGGTCCTGGCGTGGTACGCATTGGCGTTGCTGCACCGAAAGAGATGTCGATCGTTCGGCAGGAAATCGACACCATGTCGGCGACGGACGAGCGCTCGCGGCCAGCCGATCAATTGAGCGAATCCGATTGGCTCACGTCGCGCTGATCGGGGGGGGTCTTGTCGAGCGAGCCAAATAGCTTTGCCCGGCGCTGCAAGCTGGAAACCTTTTCGTCGGCTTTCGGCTCACCGGCGCGTTCGCTGCCTGGCGGTTTCCCCCAGACGAACACTGTGCCGTTTTGGGTTTCAATCTGAAGTGTTGTCGCAGCCGCGTCAGATCCTGCGCCGCTGTGGAGCGCGATGCAGTGCAATTGCAGTTCATGCCAAGTCGGTTCAAGCACTGCCGCCAAACGCGCGCCTGCCTCCACGAGAGGATTTCCCCAGCGTGTGCCAATCGGCCCTAGCGGGCTGCCTGCTAAACCCGCGATGCGCGGATAATGGATCGCGTCTTGCGGCGTGAAGTCGTCCGGCGGCAGCAGTACACCGCCTGCATCGACCGGCAGCAAACCGTCGTTCACTTCCACCATTGCCACTGGACGACGGTAGGTTACCGTGATGGAAATCTGCGCTGGATATGAAGTTTCCACGTTTTCGACCGCTGCAATCCAGGGATGCAGCGAGAATGCCTGCAACAATAGTTCGTTCAACCTCTCGTCGAGAATCGAAAGCTGCGCCGGCAAGCCGGCGTCGCGCAAGACCTCGGCTTTCACCTTGGCACGAATCCATTTCGGCTGTGGCGTGAGCTTGATCTCGCCGACATCGACGAGATACTCCGGCTGCGCGGAGACATGCGGGCGGACTTTTTGCCACAAGCCCAGCGCTGCCGCCGTGGAAGCCGCGACGATCGCCGCCGCGAACAAGCTGCGGCCAATCCACTTCGCGGACAGGCGTTTGCGGGCGGTCGGAACGTTTTTCTTCATCCGCGCCAATCATCCGTGTTGACGTTGCCAACCGAACTGTGCCGAAGGCGTTGTTTGCAATGCTTTCAGCGTGGAAGGAGGAATCACCAGACGTCGATTTCCAACTCCAATTCCACGCCCAATTGCTCCGCCACGCGGCTGCGAACCAGATCGATCAGTTGCAGCACATCGTTGCTGGTGGCGTCGCGATCGACGACGATGAAATTGGCATGACGGTCGCTCACTTCGGCGCCGCCGATGCGCATCGCTTTGAGGCCGGCTTGATCGATCAACATCCCGGCGCTCAGGCCGCGCGGATTCTTGAAGATGCAACCCGCGCTTTGATGCGCCAGCGGCTGACCGGCCTTCTTGACGATCCACTGCTTCTGCATCCGCTTGGTGAGTTCGTGCGAATCCTCCTGCTCCAAATGGAATTTGGCGCTGAGCACCACCAGTTCGTCGAGGCTGCTTTGCCGATAGGCGAAGACCAATTCGTCGCGCGATCGCGAAATGATTTCTCCGGTGCGCGTCATCACGTCGGCCTGGCAAGTCCATTGCCCAATATCTCCGCCGTGGCTGCCGGCGTTGCCGTGCAGCGCTCCGCCGATGGTGCCCGGAATGCCGACGAGCGTTTCCAGCCCGCCAAGCCCAGAGCGCACGGCGCTCGAAATCACATGCCCCAACCGCGCGCCGCCACCGGCGGCGACATCGTGCTGGTCGGTTTGGATTTGATTGAATGCCGGCGCGGAGAGCCGCACCACCACGCCCTTCACGCCGTCATCTCTGATTAGGAGATTCGAACCGCCGCCGAGAACGCGAATCGGCAACCCTTCGCCAGCCGCGCGCTGGACCACGGATTGTAACTCGGCGATGGTCCGTGGCTCGGCGAAAAACTCCGCCGGTCCGCCGATGCCCATCCAGGTATGCGGAGCAAGCCGTTCATGCTGCCGCACAATCTCTTCGAAGCCGCTCGTGAAAGCCATGGAAATAGGTGCCAAGGTCGCCAGCTCCTAAGGTGGCAAGTACATCGCCGGCTTGCAGTTCGTCGGCCAAGCGCTCGACGATTGCGGCCGGGTCGTGTTCATCGAAAACGTCCAAACCGTCGGCCCGCAAGCGATCGGCCAAGTCAAAGGCCGTCGCTTCGCCCCTCTGCGCCGGCCCCTCGCGGGCGCGGAACACTTCGGCCACGGCGATTCTGTCAGCATTGTGCAAACTTCGCGCGAATTCGTCTAGTAAGGCGGTCAGCCGCGAGACCTGATGGGGCTGAAATACGCAACAAATCGGCCGCCGAGGGAACATTTCCCGCAGCGTGTGGAGCGTGGCCGCCACTTCGGTGGGATGATGGGCATAATCGTCAATCCAGGTAATTTCGCCCATGGTCGCGCGGGCGTCCAGCCGGCGTTTCAAGCCGCGGAAGGCGGCAAGGCCTTGAACGATATGCTGGGCCGAAACGCCTTGGTGCCGCGCGACGGCTGCCGCGGCCAACGCATTGGCAACATTGTGCCGGCCAGGGACCGATAATGCGACGCGGGCCAATTTCTTGGCAGAGCGAACCAAATCGAAACGATAACGACCGCGAGTGTGTTCGAGATTCGTTGCCCGCCAGTCTGCATCTCGGGCAAATCCAAACGATGTCACGTATCGGCCGCTCGCTCCGGCCAGCGACTTTGCCACCGGGCAATCGGCCGAAGCGACGACCAAGCCGTTTTCCGGCGTGCGCGCGATGAATCGTTCGACCGCTGCGATCAATTGCGACCGCGTAGGGTAATAATCAAAATGATCTGGCTCGACATTCAGCACCACGGCGACATTGGGCGAGAGATGCAAGAAATTCTCGCGATATTCGCAGGCTTCGACGACGGCCAGCGGGCCTCTGCCGTGGCGCCCGCCGAACCGGCCGATCGCTGCGTTGCAGGTGGGATCATCCGATCGGTTTCGCGGTTCCGCTCCGCAAACGACGGTTGGGTCGAATGCTGCGCTTGCTAGAATCTCCGCGATCATCGATGTCACGGTCGATTTGCCATGCGTGCCGGCGACGGCAATGGTCTGCTGCTGACGCGACAAGTGGCCCAGCATTTGTGCGTAACTGAACGTGGGAATCGCCAATTGCTCCGCATAGGCCCGCTCAGGATTGTCGGGCGGCACAGCATCGCTGTAGATCAGCAATTGAGCGCCCTTGGGCAGATGGCTGGCCTGATGGCCAAGTTCGATGGCGGCGGCCAGCGGCGTAAGTTCGCACAGGGTTGCACGGCGCGCGTCCGAGCCGCTGATTGCCCAGCCGAGCTGATGGAACACGCTGGCCATTGCCCGCATTCCGCTACCACCGATGCCGACGAAATGCACCAGTTTGGCTGGTTCATCAAGAACGGTCGGTGAGTTTGCAGGCCGCATCGCTACCACGCTAGCACGAAGTGAATCGCCCCAAAGTGAATGGGATGATAGGAGGTCGAGCGAGGCAGGGTCAATGCCGAAGGTTGAAAGTGCTATCACAGCGATTGCGAGTTAAGTATCGCTTCGATGGAACAGAGGCTGTCCATTCGCACTGAAACGACCGGATTGGCTGCTGCGCTGTCGAAGGCATGCAAATGGTGAACGGTGAATGCTGAACGATCGAAGCGGTGTTCGCCGTTAGGGCTTTGGTTAATCTCGGGAGAATTTGCGTTTGGCGTCGTCGTGCGATTTCGGAAAATAATTTTTGTGGTGGAAATGAAGGAACGAGAGAAGTGCGGTTTTTCCCGAGTGCCGCGAAGATTTTCGCGGCATTCGTTTCCGGTTCATTTCCGGGGGGGTGCGCATAAAACTGGGAGGCGGAAGCGAAATGGATCGAGAATTTACGAGTGTATTTGAGGTTCGAGGCGTGGCGAGGGTCGATGGAAAATAAGGAGGTGGCGGCTCAATGCTGGATATTTTTTGAATTGTGCGGGCGTCCACAGGTGAAATCATGCAGCGGTGCAGTGTGGGCATGGAAGCCGTCGAGCGATAAGCCCTGAGCGAACTGCGACACGGCGGGGCGGTGGCCGTGGGTAGCGATGTGCGGAGT
>JADZDJ010000028.1 GCA_020851115.1 Pirellulales bacterium | reverse complement strand
CGCCATCGCCACCTGTAAGAAGCAGCACCGCAACTTCTTCGCCTTCCTGCTCGAATCGATTCGCGCTCAACTCCAAAACCAAACCGCCCCCAGACTGCTCCGCAGCTAAGGCCGTGAACGGTTACAATTATTTTAATGAGAAGATCGAACGAGAGGGAAAAACGTTCTATCGCTTCTCCTTCGGTGACTCGATTCAAGAATGGAATCTAAACTCCGGGGTCTTGCTACGGACGTTGCAGCATTCCCCTCCGAGAAACATCCACGAGCTGCAATCCTCACCCGACGGCAAACAACTTTTGACGGACGATGCGGTGCCCGGCACCTACTACAAAAATAATTATCCACTTGCCATGACGCTGTGGAACGCCGCCGCCGAGACGTATCGCACGCTTCCGCATGGAATCCAAAATTATTCCGTATTTTCACCGGACAGCAAATATCTAGCCGCCGCGTTCACCCCAGACCAGCAAGTGGGGAATTGCAAAGCGATCAAAATCTTCGATTGCGTTTCTCTCAAGGAAACCGCGACCGTAACCATTCCCCCAGGATACTTCCTTGCCAATCCAGAAATGTTCCTCTGCGACAATTCGATTCTCGTCGGCTGCCTGCACTATTATCCAACGAAAGGTGACCATCTCCACTTCACTTCGTCGATTAAGTTCTGGGACACGACAAGCGGCCGCGAACTCACGTCCATTCCTGCTCCAGCGGAAGATATCTGGCTAACAACAGTGTTTTCGCCAGATAAAAAGATGATCGCCGCAATCTGCTCCAATGGCGCAGAGAATAACGGCCAGACGATGATCATCGACGCGGGGACACATCTTGCCCGCATCGTCGATTATGGCGAAGGAACCTACGCCCCCTGCGTCGCCTTTCATCCCAGCGGGAAGTGGCTCGCCGTCGGCACGACTCATTACAACGAATTGCTCGAAGAAAAGCCCGTCGAGCAGCGCCTCCAGCCGCGAATCCAGATCGTTGATGTGAACAAAGCCGAAATCGCTGAAACCATCATCAGCCCGCAAGCCATCATGTCGTCGCTCGCCTTCAGCCCCGACGGTAAGACACTCGCCACCAGCGGCGACGGCGAAGTGCTGCTATGGGATTTCGATGCATCGCCGGGGCAGGCCGGCTCAAACTAGCGCTCCGTCCAGACTAAATTATGGGATAGAGCTGCTTCAACTTGACCCTTGCTTTCTCGATGGTGAATTGCCAATCGACGGCTCGTTGTTTCTCGTTCACGCAGGATGGAGAAAGTAAAGATGGTAGGAACCGATTCTTGATCTTTGGGACAAACTTGCCACTGGCGAATCGGGAACCCGCTGAGATGCTCTATCGGCTGACAAATCATCCTCTCAAGACGGCGGCGATTTTCTGATGAATTTCCAGATCACCCGGGGAGTAGAAATAAACATTACCGCCGGTTGCCATGACACGCTCGATGACCTCGTCAACGGCGTCGTCCAGTCCTGCTGCTCCCTTGCCAGAGTATGGCAGCAATTGGTAACCGTCAGAATCCAAGTCGGCGGCATACTTGAAATCCTTCTCAACCAACAAAGTCTTGCATTTTGCGTCGACTGCGGAGCGCCACACCTGATCAATTCCGGAACTGTATCGGCCGGCGCTGACGGCATCGTCGAGCTTCACGAACGCCTCGGTTCTCCGCAGGGTCTCGGCCGACTCGAAAACTGGCCAAACTAATTTGCCCAACTCGCTCGGCGAGGTTTTATCATGGTTTCCAGCGAGCATACCGACGATTGCCGACGCCTGCTCGGTCACTTCTTGGAAAAAGGCCAAGTTTCGTTCGACTCCCACCAGGATCAATGGAAGGGGATTCCCCTTTTGCACTGCGGCCACTGCTTTATCGACAGAACGGAAGAACGCACGATGAGCATCATCTCGCTTGCCTGAGATGTTAATGCCTAGTCCGCCAGGAAGTTTGGATGCACCGCCCGGTCCTCGATGCTCCACGGGAAATGGCTTCGCCATGTGCTCATCAAGAGTTGCCTTCCACGCATCGAATAAGCGAGTTTCGTGGCTCAGCACGAGAACTCGGTAGGGTGGCGTTCGATTGAGCGCGTAAACCAAATCGCGCGTGGCAAAGGTTTCATCAACCATCGCACGCGACTTCACTCGAAACGGCAAGCGAACCGCAGCCGACTTGTCTTTACTCGCAAATAACGCGAGCCCTTCCGTCGAGTGTTTCCAATCGACTTGTTTCACAAGTGCTTGAAGGTTCTTGACGACAGGCGCGACCTCGCGTTTCTTGAACTCACGGTACAGGCGTTCAATCGCCTTGCTGACCAGATTTTTGACCTTTATCCGGTCTTGCTTATTCTGTGGCGCGGTTCGATGCGTCGGCGCGAGAATTGAGATCGATGGATATTCGCGATGTTGTTGCAGAGATGCCAGATCGGATCTGGTTAGCATGCTTATTCCTCGGTCGATGCGAGTCGTGTTTGTTTCAAACCACTCAGGGGAGAATTCCACTGAAACAACTCGAAGTATACAGCATCGTAGAAAAGCTTACTACTCGCGGCCGTAAAGGGAATAAGCCCGCGTGGCGGATAAGCTCGCCGTCGTCAGGTAATGCCCGTATTTACGACAGTGTTGGCTTCCTGAACGTTGCGGTGCCGAATACAATAGCCCAGGACTTCGGACAGCGGCGGCGGCGTAGGCATAGCATAGACCAGAGGCCACACTGGGCAGCAATCAGCCTCCGGAGGAAGATAATGTGGTAGCAACCGACTCTTGATCTAACTACGACAACAACGGCAACCGGATCGACGTCGATAGCTCGTTCTACAGCAGCGCCACGTTCGACACCGGCGTGAACAACCGCCTCGACGACGACGGCACATACACCTACGAGTACGATGGCGAAGGGAATCTCATCAAACGCACCGAGACGAGCAGCGGCGACGACCTGCTGCTGACGCGAGATTCGGCCGGCGCGGCCACGCACCGCTACTTGAACGGCCCGCTGGTGGATCAGGTGCTGGCCGACGACAAGCTGGTCAGCAATTCGGGCGGCTCCGCGCGGGTGCAGTGGCCGCTTTCCGACGAGCAGCAGACGCCGCGCAAGCTG
>JADZDJ010000027.1 GCA_020851115.1 Pirellulales bacterium | reverse complement strand
GCCATCGCCACCTGTAAGAAGCAGCACCGCAACTTCTTCGCCTTCCTGCTCGAATCGATTCGCGCTCAACTCCAAAACCAAACCGCCCCCAGACTGCTCCGCAGCTAAGGCCGTGAACGGTTACGAAAAGCTGTATTCGTTGCCGGAGCTTTTCGAAGAAGTGAGCGGCTGCGCGTGGCGAATTCGCCGCTTGAAGGCAGATATTTTCACGGCATCTGCCCGTGGTATTGAAATTCTCTATGCGAAGCAAGTGTATAACGATGCTCTGCGCAACGAATCGAACGGCGACACGTCTGCGCTCGGCTCCGAACAATTTGCGGAAATTGTGGCCGCGAAGCTGGCCAAGGCAAAATCGAGGGGCAAACGAGGTGCAAAGCAAAGGTACGATCCAAGGTCCGACAAGCGAATTGTCGATGCGTGGAATACAGGACAATATCGAACGGCTAAAGATCTGGCCGAAGCCCTAGGCGTTACTTATGTGGATGTGAAAGCCGCGATGGATCGACATCGGAAGCGAAAGTAGTATACAGCCGATCCGACGTTGATTTATTCCATTGGGAATATCTAGCTCGTTCTTTTCCGGGCAAAACAGTGCGACGCGGCGCAACCCGGCGGAATAATTCGCGCATGTTCCATTCCGTCGCCCATGATGGTCCCGTGCCTGTCGCGCATCGCGACGGGCGATCTAGTGGAGGTCGAGATATGGACACGAGCCTAGTGGATGGTCGGGAGCCGATGGCGCTGACCTACGGCGGAGTAGCGAGAGCGCTGGGAATCAGCGAGCGAACGGTGTGGGCGATGGTGGACGACGGCCGGCTGCGCGCGGTGCGCATCGGACGGTGCGTCCGCGTGCCGCGAGTGGAGATAGAAAAGTATCTGGCCGGAGCGGCCAGCGAGGTGGCCCAATGAGCACTATTTACGACCCCGCCCGCCTGAAACAGGCCGCTGCGGCCCTCATCGCCATCGACCAAGCCGGCCTGATGGGCGAGCTATCCGATGTCATCGCGGCCGCGCGCCGCCAGCATCGGCGCGAGACGCAGAGCCAGACTGTCGGCACGAGCCTCTATGCTGATGGTCTGGCATCCACGCTGGCGCGCACGACCGGCTTGCCCTGGCGAGATTGCCGCGCGGCCGTGGCGGGCGCAATTGCCCCGGACTGGGGGACCGTGGCCATCGACGCCATTGTTGGCCTTGCTAGAGAGGAGGTGGGCATATGAGCAGAGACCCATTTGCAGGGGATAGGGTATTTACTCGCGCGGAAATTGACGCCTGGGCAAACGCGGACCAGCCACCGCAAAAGACAGGAAATGTGTCAGCGTCAACGGCAAAACATATTGCTCCGTTCGCCCCATTTCCCGTCGAGGTGCTGCCCGGCATCGTCGGTACGTTCGTGGTCGAAGCTGCGGCTGCCATAGGCTGCGATGCATCCTACATCGCGTTGCCGACATTAGCTTGTTTGGCGCGCGCAATTGGCAACAAGCGCGTGATTCAACTGAAACGCTCCTGGCACGAACCTGCCATTGTTTGGGCGGCCATCATTGGCAAAAGCGGCACGCACAAAACCCCCGCGCTGGCGGCCGCGACGGATACGCTCCAAAACAAACAGCAAGAGGCGACGGCACAGCACCAAAACGCATTGCAACAGCATGAGCAGGACCGCGCGATCTACGAGCGCGATTATGCCGCGTGGAAGCGCAGCAGGACAACGGAACCGCCACCGTGGGAGCCGGCTCTGCCGGCGCTCCAGCGATATATTGTTAGCGACATTACAATTGAGGCATTGGCCGACCGATTGCACCAACAATTCAACGGCGTGCTTGTCATTCGCGACGAGCTAGCGGGCTGGCTGAATGGCATCGCCGAGTACAAAGGCGGGCAAGGTTCCGACCTGGGGCATTGGCTGGCATCGTGGTCCGCTGCGCCGCTGACGGTAGACCGCAAAACGGGAGCGATCAAAACGGTTCACATACCGCGAGCATCCGTGAGTATCGTCGGTGGCATTCAGCCTGGGGTGCTTCGTTCGGCCATCGGCCGCGAGCATATGATGGACGGATTGTGTGCTCGGCTGTTGTTGGCCATGCCGCAAGCGAAGCCCGTGCGATGGACTGAGGCAACGGTATCGCCAGCAACCGAAGCGACGATAGGCAAAGTGTATGAGCGGCTACTGGCATTGGAACCGGCCGCGGATGAGGAAGGAAACGCTGCGCCCTTTGCAATGCCGCTGACCGAAGAGGCCAAGGCTGTGTGGATCAACTACTACAATCGGCATCGCGCAGAGATGGCAGAGCTAGATGACGATTTGGCTGCCTGTTGGTCCAAACTGGAGGCGTACGCGGCGCGGTTCGCTCTAATCTTCCAATTGGCATCGTGGGCGCAAGGCGATGCCGATGGAGATTCCATCGACCAAAACAGTATGGATGCGGCCATCGGGCTGGCCGATTGGTTCGGCGGCGAAGCCAAGCGGGTGTACGGCATCATGGTCGAAACAGAGCAAGGCCGCGAGCAGCGCGAGCTGGTTGAGTTGATACGTCGCAAAGGGGGTAAGGTAACGGGCAGAGACCTGATGCGATGCTCTCGCCGGTATCCCATCGCCGAGGACGCGGAAGCGGCGCTCGATGCGCTGGTGGCGGCTGGATATGGCCGCTGGCAGTTCAATGACCACGGCGGCCATCGCGGCCGTCAGACTCGTCTATTTTCGCTCACCCATGCCGTTGACGCTGACACAAATACGGTATTTCCCGATGAAAACGCTATATGTGTCAACGTCAACGCTGTCGGCAGTCAAAAAACGCATACGGCCAACGGCTATCACAAACAGTAATTTTGACCAATGAAAATCCGCTCGCGACAACGGAAACGATATTTCGTTCCGGCCACCAAAACGCAGGCCAAGCTGGAGCGGAAGCGTCACAAAAAAAGCGTGACAAAATCGCGGTAGACGTGTAGGATATGCGTGTCCCCATATATAAGGATACTTACATGAACGATCTTTTTTCGTCCGTCGGCCGCGACCCCTGCCCCGGTTTGTTTGACCGCAGCCCGTCGCGGGCTTCGGCAAGCGTAGTAAAGATCCATGAGGCGGAAGATAAGCTACATCGCATCAAGCGCGAGCTGCGGTCCATTCGCGGCCTGAAAACCGAAAGAATTCGCGAAACAATTCCCGTGGTTCGCGGCAATCTGACCGAGGAGTTGAAGAGTCTCGAAAACCTGTGGAAGTAATCCCTATTACCCTAACAAAAATAAGGCAAAATCATGCTGGTTGCCGATGTCCTTCGGGACGCGAAACGCCTGGTTCTGGAGCGAACGCAAGCGCTGGCCGAGAAAATCTTCAGAGGCGAACGCCCATCGGACGAGGAACTCGTCTCGGTCGATCCCAAAACTCTCGAAGAAATGATTGACCTTCAAAGGTCAGTCAATTACGCAAACAAACTATCTAACGAAATCGCGGAATGGGAGCGCGAAATGTCAGCACTCACTCCCGAAATTAACGAAATCGCCGCAAAGCGCGAAGCGATGGCGGAAGAATTTCGTCGCACC
The DNA here is from genome assembly GCA_020851115.1 of Pirellulales bacterium. Lineage (GTDB taxonomy): Bacteria > Planctomycetota > Planctomycetia > Pirellulales > JADZDJ01 > JADZDJ01. Next base: position 1,341 of record JADZDJ010000027.1, on the reverse strand, counting down.
GATGCAGAGCTGTGGGTGCGCGAACACTCCCTGGTGATGGAGCGGGAACAACTCAAAGGCTTGGTCCGCAATCAAGAAAAGCGATTACGACCCATTCTAGCCGGCAACGCCGACCAGCAGCGGGCGCTCGAGCAAAGTTAGGGTAGCCGGCCTGGGCGACGGTGGTTTCATGACCCCACCGTTCGCCCGCCGGTTTTCTTCCATAATGGCACAAAATGGCAAGGAAAACGGGACGTACCGATGCCCTCGTCCTGAACTTGGCGCGCGGCCTATCCATTCGCGCTGCGGCCAAGGCCAGCGGCCTGTCCGAACGGCAAGCCCACCGCAAGCTGAGTGAGCCTGCGTTTGCCAGACTTGTTTCGGAGCGTCGTAGCGAAATTACAAGCAGGGCGGTCGGACTTTTGACAGCCGCCGGGACCGATGCGGCGCGCACTCTGCGGAAATTACTTCGGAGCGAATCCGATCAAATTCGTTTGACCGCTGCAAAGGCTATCCTTGAAACCGGCTGCAAGCTGCGTGAAATAAGTGAACTAGAATCCCGAATTTCACAATTGGAGAACCGCCGTGAACTATCTCGCACGAATCGAACGCTTGGAATTCTCCGCACTGGGCAGGCGTAGCCCCATCGAAAACGTTCGCGACGCTACGGACGAGGAGCTTGCCCAGTTGATCGGCATTCCACTGAGTGAATTAAGCGATGAGATTCTGGAATCCATCGCCGAAGGCCCGAAACGGCTGACATCTCATTAGCTCTCTTTTAAGGCGTTCAATCGTCGGACGTATCAAACCTCAAACCGATACGTCCGGCCGCGATATAAGCGAACCTGCGCAAGGAATTTCAGCTTGCTCTCAGTGAAGCCGCGCAAGAAAATGGAATCGTCGGAAAACCCTAACTCGAAAGGCGAGAAGCCATGGCCAGTATCATTCGTGAAAACCGCAACGGGCGGGCGATGTACCGCGTCCAGTTCTTCGACCGCGACAACAAGAGGCGATCAATTCGCCTGGGGGATGTAAACCGGAAGGACGCCGAAGCAATTGCCGTTCGCATCAATTCCCTGATTTCCCATTCAATCGCGGGAACCCCGCCGGACAAGGCCACCGCCGAATGGCTGTCGGAAATCGGGCAAGACCTGGCCGACAAGCTGGCAAATGCCGGTTTGATCGGAAAACGGGAAACCGCCACGCTGGCCGCGTTTCTCAACGGCTACATCGAAAGTAACCGTTCACGGTCTCAAATTGCCGATGCGTCATTTTCGTGGATTTGGTACTGTCGGGCCATGGACGGGAAGGATCGACGCATTCGAGAGAAAGATCGCGAGATCTTGGAGTTGAAGTTGCTCG
>JADZDJ010000026.1 GCA_020851115.1 Pirellulales bacterium | reverse complement strand
CGTTCGGCTTACCAAGGCAGCCTTCCGCCCCATCGCCGCACGCTTGACCCGCTCTTCCGCTCTGCCTAAATGGAGCGTCATCATTCAACCAAATACCGGGTAGTTCTTTTCCGGCCGGCTGCCTAAGCGGAAAGGAAGTTGGCACTGGGAAATATTGCCGGCGTGTAGTTGGCAACCCAAAATCGGTGCGATTCTAAAGTGCAATCAGGGTGACTAAGATGACTCGTCAAAATGCGATGCGAAGTTTCGGTATTGTCGTCACGGCGATGGTTTTGATAGCAGCGGCTTCTGGGCAGGCAGCCATCGTCACCGACAACTTGGTGCTGTATTTAGATGCGGGCAATTCCGGAAATGGCGTCGGCCATTTGGGCTCAGGCAATCCTTGGATCAATCTTTCAGGTTCTGCGACCAACCACGATGCAACTCTAGTAGGTACCGCAGATTGGGGTGGCACTGGCACAACGACCGATCCGTTCGTGGTCCAGTTCCGCAGTTCGGCTGGTGGCGTTACGGCCGAAGGTTATGCCGTCGTCGGTGGTAGTACGCCTGGCTCGGATCTCGATCTAAGCCCAGTTTTCACTTATGAACTCTGGGCCAAAATCATCGGAGACGGTAGTGGAGACTCGGCCTTTGCCGACACCGGCGTGTTGATGAGCCATAGCAGCTATTATCCCCAAGGCAACGGTAGTATTACTTACACGTATGCGGGAGCCTGGAATGGATACACACCCGACAGCCTTTACAATTCAGGAGGGTCGGCAGATCCGTCGCCGTCGCTGCCAAATTCCAATGGCTTGATTGGCGACGGATTCATGCATCATATTGTTCTCACTCGCGCGGGCGACGGAGATACGGACACTTCGTGGTATTTGGACGGCGTGTTGATGGGAGCCTTTAAGTCAACGAGTTCGCCCACCGACGACACCTATGGTCCCTATCCGTTCACGATTGGCGCTCGCAAGAAGTGGTACGATACTTTCGACCAGGGTGCGAACGCAGACATTGCCCAGGTGCGGGTTTACAGCACTGCGCTAACGGCCGACGAAGTGCTGCAAAATTTCAATGCGGGCTTGACGCCTGCTGCTCCGCCGACGCACGCGGGTGATTTCAACGGCGACGGCGCCGTCGATGGCGCGGACTTCGTTGCGTGGCAAACACACTTCCCCACGGCCACGGGGGCGACGCTGGCCGACGGCGATGCCAATGGCGACGGCGCGGTCGATGGCGCAGATTTCGTCATCTGGCAAACGAACTTTCCCTATTCGCCGACGCCCGGATTGGTGACCATTCCCGAGCCGCCCTCAATAGTAATTTTATTTACAGTACTATTGACGGTGATGTTCGCTCGTGGCAAGGCCGCGTGTCAAGGGCACACGAGTTGAATTCACCGGCCGAAACACCCTGGAACAGTTGGTATAGCTTTTCGTTTCGACGTTTCATTTTCTGGTACCCTCTGGAGATTCAACCATGAAAGCGACCTGTGTACTTGTCCTGATGGTGTCAATGATCACGGTGACGGAAGCCGTCTCGGCTGCCATTGTCACCAACAACTTGGTGTTGTCCTTGGATGCGGGCAATGCAGGAAACGGCGTGGGCGTGTTGGGGTCGGGAAACGCGTGGATCAATCAATCGGGTTCGGCGACGAACCACGACGCCACGTTAGTCGGCACGGCGGACTGGGCTGGCACGGGAACCGCGCTCGATCCCTTTGTGGTTCAATTTCGCAGCACTCCTGGCGCCGGTACTGCCTCCGGTTATGCTACCGTGGTAGGTAGCACGCCAGGGTCGGATCTCGATCTTAGCACTTCCTTTACCTATGAAGTGTGGGCCAAGATTGTCGGCAGTGGTAGCGGCAGTAGTTATTGGGGCGGAGCGGATGGCGGAACGTTAATGAGTCACAGTAGCTATTCACCCGAAGGAAATGGCAGTATTTCCTATAATCCAACTGCCCACAATGGCGCAGGCCCTGGGCTCTATGACGCAGGTGGTAGCGGCGGTGCCAACTTTCCGAATTCGACCGGCCCGCTGACAGATGGGCTGATGCACCACATCGTCCTCTCCCGTGCCGGTGGTGGAATCAATGACACCGCATGGTATCTGGACGGCGTGCTGCAAAGCACGTTCCAAAGCAGCAGCTCGCCCACGGATGACACCAATGGTCCCTATCCGTTCACGATTGGCGCTCGTACGAAGTGGTTTACGACGTTCGATACCGGTGCCAATGCCGATATTGCTCAGGTTCGGGTTTACAGTGCTGCACTGACCGCGGACGAAGTGCAGCAGAATTTCAATTCCGGACTAACGTCGGTTCCAGAGCCGGAAGCTGTGACCTTGATGGCATTCGGATTGATTGGTCTGTTGGTAATTACGATCCTTCCAAGAAAGCGCGTTTCGATAAAAGCGAATTGACTCAACCATTGATCGTTATCCCCTTCGGTTTGGCAGCGTTTGCAACCTTACCAGCCTCAATCGCTCTAGCGACGTGGCACGTTCGCAAGGTTCGCTGAATGAAAGCTATATTCTCAGCATTTCGAACCATGCGCGCGATCATCGCGGGACTCGTCGTGATGTCCGCCGTCGAGATTGGAGCGGCGCGAGGCGGTGAGGTTGTAAAGCTGACTCTGAAGAGCACCGAGCAGTCTGCTCCGTGGAAGTTCGCCTCGTATCTCAAGGTCGGCGGAACCGAGATGATCAAGGGGCCTTGCTTCTATTCATCAAACAATGGCCAGACTTGGACCAAGCAATCGGTTCTCCCCGATTTTGACAGCAATCTTCCCTATGGCTACCGGCGCAGCGCATATCCGTTGTTTGTTGATCCAGTCAATGGAAACGTGATTCAACTGGTTCTTTCGTTGGATACGCCGGGGTTGGATCCCCACATCGTCGAGCCAGCCGTTGGCGAGGAAGCCTATTATTTGAGATATCGAGTGAGCGAAGACGGCGGAAAAACGTATTTGTTCGACGAGCCAATCATCCAACAAGGCAAGACACTTGAAAATCCATTTGATGAAGTCTACCTCGGTAAGACCGGCATCTATGTTGGCGATAGCGGCTCCCAGATAATCCGTACTCGCTCCGGACGAATGATAATTCCTGCGCAATCGAGCAAACTCGGTCCCGATGGCAAGCTTTGGAACCCAGGCGGTGGATGGACATATACAGATGCAGTGATGATTCTCGGTTCTTGGCAGGACGATAATCGGCTTCGATGGGAAACCTCTGAATTCATTAAAGGTGACCCGGCACGATCGACGCGAGGAATGATCGAGCCGACCTTGGCCGACATGCCAGATGGACGACTGCTGGGTGTCATGCGCGGAAGCAACGGCGGCAAGCACGATCCAGACCACAAAATTCCCAGTTACAAATGGTATTCGGTCTCGACCGATGATGGCCGCCATTGGTCCAAGCCAAAGCCGTGGACTTACGATGACGGCAAACCGTTCTTCTCACCTAGTTCAATGAGTCAATTGCTACAGCATTCCAGTGGCCGCTGCTTCTGGATTGGAAACATTAGCCCAGCCAACAGCAAAGAAAACGATCCTCGTTATCCACTCGTGATCGGCGAAGTCAACGGCCACACGTTGAAGTTGATCAAGAGTACGGTGCTAGAGATTGACACGAAGCGGCCAGATGAGCCGGGAGTCAACCTCTCCCACTGGTGGGGCCTGGAAGACCGTGTTACCCACGACATCGTCATCGCAGGCGATCGTCATTCACAAGGTTATAAGACTTCGACGCCGGTGACCTACAGAGTCAGCATTCAAGAGCCGATCGCACCGTAATCTTCACGAAAGGAACGTAAGATGAAACTCCGAGTCATGATGATTGCAACATCATGCTTCTTCGGATTGTGGCAAGTCGGCATGGATGCCGTGGCGGCATATACAGTCAGCCTAGGTCGACAAGTACTTCTCGACAAGGGTCTCCAAATTCAAGCATCGGGAGATTTCAGCAATCCTGCGAACCTCGATGTGAACGTCTGGATGACAGCGAACTTCACGGCCATTACTGGGCAAGTGTACCCAGCGACTCTCGCAACACTTCCGATGACGCAGCAGTGGAGCAAAGTGGCGGCGTGGGAGTCGAGCATGTATTTATGGGATTATCCCGATCCTGTATTCAATCACATGCCGTATATTAACAACTTCGTGAGCATGCAGTGGCGCGACGAACAAGTTGACACGATGAACCGTTTTGCCGAAATCAACGCCTATTATGACGAATGGCACCGCCGATACGGAAATGTGATCGTTCATGCAAATTTCAATCGCTACATCGATGTTGGCGGAACGCCTAGCGGCCTGCATGTCTACATGGAAGGCACGCACCCTGACATGCTGATGTTTGACAACTACCCCAGCTATGTCAATTTCATTAATGCTACACCCGGTATTAACGACCGAGCTAGCGTTTATTCCTTCATGCAAGGCTATCGAACAGCCGCGTTGGCGGGCTATACCACCGACGCTGGCGTCAACAGTGGCCCGCTGCCCTACGCCCAATACTTAAATTTACATCGTTGGGACTATACCCAGGTCTTGCCGAGCGAGTCTTTCGTCCGCTGGAATCAATTCGCAAGTTGGGCGTTCGGATACACATTCGTATCCGGCTGGAAATACACGCAAGATACGGCGAATTACGTTCCTGTAATGTTCAATGCGGCAGGAGCCAAGACACCCGTATTCGACTATGTCGCCGAAGCAAATCGGGAAAGCCGTAATCTCGGTCCCGCGCTCGTACGATTAATAAGCACCGATATCCGACTCATTCCGGGAAAGCTAAATGGGACGCTACTTTCGCAACCTGCTGGAGTTTCGATGTGGTCCGCAGGTAGTCAAAGCACCGGCAGCAAAATCGACTATATCACTTCCATTACACAGCGGGGAAATCTGAACACATCGAATCCGAATAGTTTCAGTGATGTGTTGATAGGCTACTTTGCGCCTCTGTTGCCAAACGGCGGTGACGCCACCACATTCGTCAACGGATTGACTTTTATGATCGTTAACGGCGCAACGGGAAGCTATTTCTCTCCGAATGGCGCAGGGGATCCAGCATCGGCGTCGGCGGAGTGGTTTCGGATCGATTTCGACTTTGGTGTCTCCGGATTTAATTCGTTGCTGCGGCTTAGTCGTGACAGCGGCTTAGTGGAATTAATTAATCTAGAGCATCTAAGCGGAGACGGCGGTACACTTTATCGACTGGATCTTAAATTAGACGGAGGCACGGGAGACCTATTTCGCTTTTGGAATAATGCGAATCCTATTCCAGATATTTACCTCGATGATGTTTTGGGTGACCTCGATCGTGATGGTGATGTTGATGGGGCAGATTTCGTCGTCTGGCAAACTCACTTTCCTATGGCCGCTGGCGCCACTCTGGCCACCGGCGATGCGGACGGCGATAGCGATGTCGATGGGGCGGACTTCGTCGTTTGGCAGACGCACTATCCAACAATTCAAAGCCAAGGAAACGTGTACGTGCCGGAACCAACGGCCATTACGCTTATTGTCATTGGAGGTAGCGTCGTTATGTTGGTGACGCGGCAATCTCAACACGCTGTATGCTCATGTCGGCCTGTATTACCATGGAGACATCGTCATGCCTGTTAAACGGCTAGGATTTACGTTGGTTGAGCTGTTAGTCGTGATCGCGATCATCGGCATCTTGATCGCGCTCTTGCTGCCGGCGGTTCAAGCGGCGCGCGAGGCGGCGCGACGATCGCACTGCGCAAACAATTTTAAGCAAGTCGGCCTCGGATTGCACAACTACCACGCTGCGAAGAAGTGCTTTCCCACCGGAATGGACGACCCTCGCACGAAACCACGCGCACCTGTTTACTGGGGCTGGTCGACCTATATATTGCCATATATTGAAGAGCAACAAATCTTCAGTATGTTCGACATGCGCTACCCTCAGCACTACTTCTCCACGGAGAACAATCGCGTCGCCAACGCCATGAAAATATCAACCTATCTATGCCCGACGGACCCCGCGCGTGATGAGCTGGTCGACACATCATCGTTTCCTTGGCCTGGACACCCCGCGAAAGAAGATTCGGCGCTTTCGGATATGTGTGGGGTTGCAGATAGCGTCAATGCGAATTCCAACGGTTACGACTTGCGGCAATTTCCTGAGGTGGATGGAATGTTCGGCACCAACGGTCGCTGTAAAATCAAAGATGTCCTGGATGGCACCAGCAAAACACTGATGGTCGGAGAAGTGACTGGGGCGGGGGCCGGAACGCATGTGGGGCATTTTTGGGTCTCCAGCAATGTTCTCGATACTCGCGATGGAATTAATGGACCGTTTACTGCCACCGGCGGCGCCTATCCCGCCTGGAATCCACCAACCCTTTACAGCCTGTACAGCGCTGGGTTCGCCAGCTTCCATCGCGGAGGTTGCTACTTCTTGTTGGCCGATGGAAGCGTGCGATTGCTGTCGGAAAATATTTCCTCGGGAGATCGGCCGGCGGGCCAGCCGCCGAGTTTGCTGCACGCCTTAACCACGCGTTCCGCTGGAGAAGCTGCCTCTGCTCCGGAATAATTCGAATGATATTGACCGTAATTCGATATCGACTCTCCACACGCGCTGCACTCTGTGTATGGTGTGCGATTGCGACAGCCTCATGGGATGGCTGCAGCAAGGGTGGGCCAGAGCGCGTCATTGTCTCGGGAATGATTTCGCACAATGGCAAAGCGATTCCGCACGGAATCATCCGCTTCACACCCAACGACAATGTTCCCGGTTCGACCGTCGCGGCTACGATCGCCGACGGTAAATACAGAGTCGAATCCCGCGGAGGAGTTCCCGTTGGAACGCACAAGATCCAGATCGAAGCGTACCGCCTAGCTTCCGGCACTCCTAAAACAAATGCCCCTGGCGCTCGAAGCATCCCGAATGACGCCCAGCGTGAACAATATCTTCCTGATAAATATAACAAAAGGACGAGTCTTGAATTTATCGTTGATTCGCAGCACGGTGAAATTACAAAGAACTTCGAGCTGGCCGATTGAGGGAATGTAACGTGACAGCGTGCGCTCAGATCGCCAAGCATCAATGTACAGGCGTGGCATAAGTAGGTGAGTAATCGGACATGTCGATGGCACTTCGTCCACTGGCGTTAACATTCGCAGCGTCACTGTTGGCAGTGGCTAGCAGTATCTTTGCCGGCGAGCCATCAACCACAACGTCGTCATTCAAGATACTCGATGGCTTTTCAATCAACTTGGTTGCGGGCCCACCATTGGTAGAGCGGCCAATTACTGCGGCGTTTGACGACCAGGGCCGACTATATGTCGCTGACTCATCTGGCTCGAATGATCCTGTACAGAAACAACTTAAAGAGCGACCGCACCGTATCGTGCGACTGGAGGACACGAACGAAGATGGATGCTTCGATCGCAGCACTGTGTTTGCCGATCGAATGATGTATCCGGAAGGAACGATGTATTACGAGGGTGCTCTGTACGTATCTGCACCGCCGAGTATCTGGAAGCTCACTGATACAAATGACGACGGTGTTGCGGATGATCGTGTGGAGTGGTATCAGGGCAAAACTCTGACAGGATGCGCAAATGATTTGCACGGCCCGTATCTAGGCCCCGATGGTTGGGTCTACTGGTGCAAGGGGGCATTCGCCGAACAAGTGCATCACGTCAACGGGCGCGAGTGGAAGTCCCGTGCCTCGCACATTTTTCGCTGTCGGCCCGATGGCACAGGGCTGGAGCCGGTCATGACTGGCGGCATGGACAATCCTGTTGATGTTGTCTTTACGCCAGCAGGGGAGCGAATTCTGTCAGCGACATTCCTGGTGCATCCTGGAAATGGCCAACGGGATGGTCTAATCCATGCCGTTTATGGTGGTGTCTATGGCAAGGACCACGGCGTGCTGGAAAATCATCCACGTACCGGAGCATTGCTTCCGGTGCTGACGCACATGAACTCGGCGGCGCCGTGCGGAATGGAACTGTATGACTCGGCGATATTCGGAAATGAGTTTCGCGACAATCTGTTTGTCTGTCAATTCAATATGCACAAAGTGTCACGACATGTGCTGAGGCCCGCTGGCAGTTCGTTTGTAACCGATAACAGCGATTTCGTCACATCCGAGAACGTGGACTTTCATCCGACAGACGTGCTGCAGGATGCTGACGGTAGCCTATTCATTGTAGATACGGGCGGCTGGTATCACTTATGTTGCCCAACGTCGCAATTAGAAAAACCCGACGTGCTGGGGGGCATTTATCGCGTTCGCAAAATTGGTGCGACACAAATGGTCGATCCACGGGGGCTCGCCATCGCGTGGAAGGAGCAATCGATAGATCAATTGTGGTCATGGTTGGGCGACGGGCGTCCGGTTGTGCGAAAGCGCGCAACTCGTGAAATGATTAGCCGCCGCAGATTGGCAGAGGTGAGGCAATTTCTTCTTTCGCGTCACTCGCTGTCATTGCCGACAGATGATAACTCAGCAAGTGAGATGGCAGCCTTAGCGCGCGTTTGGGCGCTGGCTCAAATCGACACGCCAGAATCACGGCAAGCTGTGCGCAACTTGCTTCAGCACCCCGACGACCACGTTCGTCAGGCAGCGTTACATGTGGTGAGCCTTTATCGGGATACGGCTGCCACCGCTCAGCTAATCGATGTCGTTGCTAACGACGTTGCCGCCAATCGACGTGTTGCAGCCGAGGCACTAGGGCGAATCGGCGACCGGTCGACCGTGCCTCAATTGCTTACTGCGGTGGCTGGTACTACAGACCGTATGCTACTTCATTCCATTATCTACGCACTAATTGAAATCGCAGACCCCGTTTCCGTGCGAGCAGGCATTGCGAGCAAAGATCCTCGCACGCTGGAATGCGCTCTAATCGCACTAGATCAAATGCGCGGCGGTTGTGTTCGTCCATCTCAGGTGATTCCGCTGCTGAATAGTGATGACGACGGACTACGACAAACAGCTCGCTGGTTGGTATCCCTGCATCCGAGTTGGGGTGGTGAACTCGCCGAATGGTTCGGCCAGCAATTGGCGAGTTTACCCAATCAACCGAAAATAGAAGCGAACCGAACGGACTTCGAAACGTTAGAGGAATTATTGGTGGGATTTGCAAATCACCCCGCAATTCAGAGTCTTCTGGCGTCGGCAACGAACCACGATCGACCCATTGCTGTACGACAATTGGCACTCCAGACGATGGGGCGCGCAAAGCTCACTACACCGCCCGAGGCATGGTTGGATGCGCTGAGCCGTGTTATCCATGAAGGCGACCAGAATCTATTAGCGCTGGGAATTACCGCTGCCAGCAAACTTCCGCAAACACAGTCGGCTCATCCGGTACTTCGGCAGGCCTTACTTGCCGTAGCAGACAACTCGACGTTGCCAAAAGACTTGCGCATTGCGGCACTAGCCGCCAGTTCCACGAGGCTAGAACAACTTCGCCAACTGCAATTCGATCTACTTGTCAATGCACTTTCTATCGATGGTTCTGTCCAGATACGATCTGTGGCCGCAGACGCGATGTCGCGAGCAACTCTAACAGCTCCACAGCTCGAAGTTCTTTGCACTTCGATGCGCACGGTAGGACCTCTCGAAGTCCATCGCTTATTGGAACCATTTGCCCATTCGAGCAATGAGAAGCTTGGATTGAAACTTATCGCTTCGCTACGAGAATCGCCTGCCTTAAGGTCACTACGAATCGATGTCGTTCGCGAAAAGCTCTCTCAGTATGGCCCTCGGGTGCAGCAAAGTATCGACGAGCTCCAAGCATTAGTCAATGTGGATATTGCAACGCAGCGAAAGCAAATCGCTGAATTGCTTCCCCAGATGGCTAAAGGAGATGTTCGGCGCGGTCATACGGTGTTCAACAGTTCCAAGGCGGCCTGTTCAGCGTGCCACCGAATGGGTTTTGTGGGTGGGTTAGTTGGTCCAGATCTGAGCCGTATTGGTGAAATTCGCACCGAGCGCGATTTGCTCGAATCAATCATTTTTCCGAGTCTCAGCTTCGTTCGAAGTTTCGAGCCTGTTGTGGTGGTCAGGACCGATGGGCGAAGCTTGAACGGCGTCATTCGCAATGAAACGGCTAGCGAGATATTGCTAGCGACTGGCCCCAATCAAGAGGTGCGTATTCCGCGGGGCGAGATGGACGAAATACACCCTAGTACAGTCTCCGTTATGCCCGCTGGACTCGACAAGCAACTTACCACTCAGGAACTGGCTGACCTAGTGGCCTTTCTGAAAAATGCCACGGAACAATGAGCAGGGTAGAGGCATCTCAGCATTTCTTTCGGAGGCGATAGTGGAAAACGACTTGATTCCCGCCGAGATGCCGGTCGCTGTCGAGGCCGAAGCCGGCGACGACGATCAAATGAAATCCGCGTTCAAACAAGCGAGGATGAAGATTGCCGAGAGCGTGTTCAACAGTGTCAACGTCAACGGTAATATGGCTTTTCTCGTGGTTTAGGCCATTACCGTTGACGGCGTTCCTAATTTTCGGCGTTTCTCGTTGGTTTGCGTCTGCGAGCAAATCGCTCATTAGTCCGCGTTAATCGCATCCGACCGACGGACGCACAAACCTCAAGTAGGGCCACGCGGACGCGATATGCGCGATCCTGCGTAAAATTTATAACGAATCGAAATCGCGGGGCAAGAATCTTTAATACTGAACGGGTAGCGCTGGGCGAAAAACAGCCCGCTGTTTTTTTGGCTTCCTGCTGAGAAATCACACCCCCGGCGTTGCATCAATACGGCGCTACGTACCTGTGGTGAAATCGACATGCCCTTACATGTTGGCTTTCAAAAATCCGCACTGGATTTTCCGAGCGCTTTGAGACCGTAGCGCCGACATAGCGACGAGCCTCTTGCTGCCGATCGGCCAGGATCATAATCGTCGTATTTCTTGGGATAAACAGCACAGTTGGCCACATGCCCTTCGTACTTTTATTGTGTACACATATATTTTGGAACATGTGTTCACTATAATGATTGGGAACTGGGCTATGTTTCGCGATACCCTTCTCGCCCCGAATCCTCTACGTCTGGTAATTGTGTTTAATTAAATTACCCCGGCAATGTGGGCTTTTCGGCCTGAGCGGATTCCTTCTATCTTCGGCCTGCGGAATATTGCTCAATCCCCACGCCGCAACCATTGAATTCACGCTTGTGTTTTGTATCGCCCATTCCTACGGCACACCAATTTGCCCTGTGCGTGTAATACTTAGATAGGGATGTAAATTCGCACAACATATTTATTCGCGATACACGAATTGTGGCCTTTGTTTCGATCTCGCGTTAGATTCGCCGGAGAACTGGCGGCGGATGCCGTCAATCTTTTCCCGTAACCGTTCACGGCCTTAGCTGCGGAGCAGTCTGGGGGCGGTTTGGTTTTGGAGTTGAGCGCGAATCGATTCGAGCAGGAAGGCGAAGAAGTTGCGGTGCTGCTTCTTACAGGTGGCGATGGCG
>JADZDJ010000025.1 GCA_020851115.1 Pirellulales bacterium | reverse complement strand
CGGGACGAATATCAGGCGATTTCGCAAGCTTTCAACGCTCTGACGGCACAAAAACGGCAGCTTGAAGCGGAGCTTGCCGACGCCACGCCCCAGCCGCGGCCCGATCTCGATGCTCAGATTCGCGATGCGCTGGTCGTGGCCGGCCGCCTGCGCGACCTGGCCGAGCAACCGGAGAAACTGGCCTCGATCGGGGAGCTGTTTCGCGGTCTCAATGCGCGGCTGTTTTTGAGCTTCGCGCCGGTGAAACAGAAGAAGCGGGAGGTCCACCGCGTGACGTCGGGCGCCGTCGCTCTCGGCGCGGCCCCCTCACCCCTCGAACCCTACCAGGGCCCCACGGCCCGTGAGCAAATAAAAGCAAGCAAGGCGGCGAGTGCCGCCAACCCGGGAACCGCCCTCATTGGGCTCCCGGACGATGTTCCGTCCGTCGAGGAGGACAAGTCGATAGGAAATGTAAATCGGGGCGAAAGGATTTGAACCTTCGGCCTCTTGGTCCCAAACCAAGCGCTCTAGCCAGGCTGAGCTACGCCCCGGTGGCAGGTTTCTTGTCGATGATGGCTGTCATGTTAGCCGGAACAGTTCCTGGTGGCAAGTGGTGGATAGTGGATACTGGATATCCGTTTATAAAACGAGGTGAAAAGCCGTCGAGAAATGCGATGATCTGACTATCCGGCTTGCGATTTTGGCAAATTTCCCTGGGTCAGGGCGGTGCGCAGTCGATCAAATTCGGCGTGGTTGGCGAAGTGAATGGTAATCTTGCCACGGCCTTTGGCGGATTGGCTGATCTGGATTTTCGTACCCAGCGCCGAGCGAAGTTCCTGCTCCATCGACGAAAGATGCTCGCTGCGGGTTCGCGCGACGGGATGAGATTCGCCGTTCTCGTCGACAACGGCGAGTAGCTCGCCGTCGGATTCTCGGATCGTTTCCTTGACTAATTCCTCGACAACCCGCACACTCAAACCTTCGTTTTGGACGCGGCGACAGACCTTGATTTGCTCGCTCTCATCACCTAGCGGCAAGAGAGCGCGGGCATGGCCGGCGGAAATAGCGCTTCCACGGACTGCCTGGCGAACTTCTTCCGGCAGCTCCAAGAGTCGGATCAAGTTTGCCACGGTGGACCGGTCAATCGACAAGCGGCTGGCAAGCTCTTCCTGCGTGCAATGGTAGTGTTGCAGATATTGTTGAAAAGACTCTGCCTTTTCCAGCGCGTTCAAGTCCTTGCGCTGCAAGTTTTCGACGATCGCCAATTCCGCAACCTGTCGGTCATCGGCGTCTCGAACTTGAGCAGGTACTTCCGGCCAGCCAGCCTTGATGGCGGCCCGCAGGCGGCGCTCTCCGGCAATGAGTTGATAACGGTCGCCGAGCCGACGGACGACGATCGGCTGAATTAGCCCGTGTTCGCGCAGGCTTTGTGCGAGCAAATCAATTTCCGATTCGTCGATATCTTGCCGCGGTTGTGCCGGATTGCCGTCAATCTCGTATACACTTATCTGGTTCAAACCGCTGGCTGGAACGACATATTGCTGATGCACTTCTTGAGGCTGGTCATGCGTCTCAATCGCAACGCCACCTTCGTTTTCTCCAGTGGAGCCGAAAGGATGGGCGAGGAGGGCTTCGAGACCGCGTCCCAGGCGACGTTGAATTGCCATTGGAATAGACTCCCTATGAATTGTTGAATGTTCAGGTTCGATTGGATTTGCTGTCAACGACGCCATAGCCGCTACCGATGGCGTGAAATGCTGTGGAAAGCCTTGGTGGCAAAAATGAACGCAGATGAAACGGACAAATCCGGATTATTGATTCTGCATTCTCTTGCACTCCTTATATACAGCCAAGCGTGACGAGCACGCTTAGGCGGCTTCTCGCAATTCGCGGCAGAGTTCGACATAGGCTCTCGCGCCGCGAGAACGAGGGGCATACGTGATAACCGACACGCCGTGGCTTGGTGCTTCGCTAACGGCGACATCCCGAGGTACAACGGTGCGGAAAACAATGTCGCCGAAAAATTCGCGAACTTGCTGCTCGACTTCGTGGGTGAGTTCGAGCGAGTCATCGACCATGGTCAGCACAATGCCGCCAAATTGCAGTCGGCGCGGCGGCTCTCGCATCACTTGGCGGATGACATCAATCATTTGCGCGAGGCCTTCCATCGCGAAGTATTCACACTGAATTGGCATGACGACTTCGGTCGAGCTGGCCAGCGCAGTACGAGTCAGTTGCCCCAGTGATGGAGGGCAGTCGATAAGCACATAGTCGTACGAACTCAGGCCGCTGGCCAAATGTTGTCTGAGCGTGGCCGAATGACATTGGCCGCCCGCGAGGGTTTCGACATCTTGAAAGTTGCGGCACCCTGGAAGTAGTTCGAGGGCAGATAAATTGGTCGTCAGCAACGATTCTCGCAGTGGCGAATCGGAGACCAGCGGATGGCGGTTGGCAGGCTGATAGCCGAGGCCGCTGGTGGCGTTACATTGTGGGTCGAGGTCGATCAGCAACGTGCGAGCGCCCCCCGTCGCCAAGCCAACCGCCAAGTTGACTGCGGTGGTCGTCTTGCCGACCCCTCCTTTTTGGTTCGCAACGCAGAGGATTCGAGACAAGCACGGAAGTCCGGTTCGGCTGTCGCGAGCATTTGAATCGAAGGTGAGCATATAAAATGCTTGCAGTGGTAGCACAACAACCAGTCGCGATTTGCTGAACGTCGGAACTGCGCCGACCGTTATGGTTATTCGGACCTTGTGGGGGCGAGGTTGAAATCGTCACGCAACGGTCGCGCATGGCAACCTCAGCCGCATAGTGCGGCGTTTCACGTGAAACTACGCATTTGGCATGAATTGCCCACTTCTCGTGAAACACGCAGAGTACGCAGAGTGCAGGTGGCGGGTTTCACGTGAAACCCGCCGAAGATCAATCGATGCTTGAAATTTGCACCAGCGAACAGTCGGAAAACAGAATTGGAAGGCAACTGGCGAATTCATTCCAGCGGATTGATCACCAGGCCGCTAACGAGCTTGGGATAGAAATAGGTGCTTTTTGCCGGCATCCGCTCGTTATGCTCGCTGATCTTGCGGATGTGCTCGACGGTGGCAGGCATGACAAGTGCGGCCAGTTCAAAGCGACCACCTTGCCCCATGATGCCGGTGGCGTCGCGACCAGCCGTGTCGCCTGCCTCGAGGCTTTCGATCACTTCGTTGATCGAATGGACGTACTTGGGTTTGGGCAGATCGGTGCCGCCAAGCAAGTGCTCTACAACCAACCGGTGGAGTAGCGAAACGCCCAGGCTTCGCCAATCGGGAGAATGTTCTGCGGCGATCTCGGCCATTTTTTTGGCACCCGATTTGGTGACCTTGGCAATCGTCCATCGTTCGTCTTCGGCAGTGAAAAACCCGATGACGCCTTGGTCGCTGGCGGCTTCAAGTCCATCCCACAAGGTCGCGGCCAAGTCGGCGCCCTCGCCGGCGACCCGCGATGTAAAGTGCGGCTCCAGCTTGCCGATGAGTTGCCGCGAAGTCATCTTGGGCATCCCGCGGAATAATCGGTGAGTCGGCAGTACCAGCAGACCTGGGTCACTCATTCCAACGCACATCATCAGCACATAGTTTGCCGGATGGTCCGCAGTAAGCTTGCCTGCGGCGGCGAGTTCGTCGCGATAATTGCAGGCGGTTTCGTAGCGATGGTGGCCATCGGCGATGAACATCGGTTTTGGCCCCAGGATACCAATGAGTTGCGAGATGACCGACTCGTCAGCAACGGTCCACATGCGGTGTACGACTCCAAGATGGTCCTTGGCTTCAAGCGGAGTCTGTCCGCGAATGGCCGATTCGAGCAGTTCTTGCGCGGCGTTTGCCTCATCGGGAAACAACCCGAAGATCTGACTCAGGTTCGCGCGGCAAGCGCGCGTGAGGAGCAGGCGATCTTGTTTGGGGCCGGATAGGGTTTCTTCGTGCGGAAAAACGTTTCCTTCGCCGAAACGCACGAGCCGGCAGCGAACCATAAAGCCCCGGCGGGTATGTTTTTGCCCATCGGCATCGAATGTTTGGTGGTAGACGTAAACCGCGGGGCGCGGCTCTTCATAGAGAACCCCTTCGTCGCGCCAATTCTTCAAGAACTTGGCGGCGCGGGTGTAGCGGTTGTTGGCGTCGTTGTCGCCAGGCTCGCCGCGATTTAGCTCCGCGCGAATGATATTGGCCGGGTGCAACTTGTAAAGTTCGCTTTGCAAATTCGCATCGATCACGTCGTAGGGCGGACAGATGACGTTGGACAAGGCGCCGATGTGCTTGAGGTCGTAACGCAGAGCGCGGAAAGGGGCGATGGTGGGCATGGGGAAACAGAGTTTGTTGAGTCTCTCAATTATTCGTTGAATTGCAGTTCCAGCTCGTGTCGGGCTGCCTCATCATGAGTCTTCAAGCTCCAAGCACGAAGGTAATCCGAATCGAACTTTCCTTCCTGAACCCAAAGGATGTCGCGATTGTCTTGCAGATCCAGTGCTCGATGGAAGACCCATTTAAGCAGAATCATGTCCTCCACGGTAGAGATGGGGATTTTGCAATTGCCGATCGGCGCCACCTGCGTGTGGTTTAGAATTTCGTTTTGACGAGGCATGGCCGGACAAGCAGCTCGATTGAGATTCGAGGGCCAAGGTGGACACAAGACAAACGACAACCTGCGTGGACCAGTTGCCCCCTCCGCAGTTTGCCGCCAGCGATCGGGGCGCGGGAGGAATCGACGCCAGAATATCCTGCGTTGCTTCCATGCGGTCGGCAATCGTTTACAGACGCTCTTCCGGCGTCTTGCTTTTGATGCCAAACGCAGCGCGGGCAATTGGTACTTGCTCCGAGAATTGATAGGGCGGCATCCTATTGGATCTCAAGCCAGAATACCACCAATCAGCCCTGCGTGATTCAAACCTGCAATGGCGCAGTCCATCAGAACTGCGGACCTGTCAACAACCACGGTAACGAATGCCGAAATGTCTGCTTCGTTGGTCGCTAATAGCGTGCGGCCCCTGCGCAGCTCACCCATGAATTCTAGGTGAAAACTAGGAATGACTTACGCTGGCATTGCCTCTTGCATCCTTGCAAATTTCGCATTGAGCCGCCGCCTGCCGCATACCTCCTAGTACCGGTAATACTCCGGCTTGTACGGTCCCTCGACCGGCACATGGATGTAATCTGCCTGCGTGTCTGTGAGCTTGGTCAGCTTCACGCCCAGCTTCTCCAAGTGCAGGCGGGCAACTTCTTCGTCCAGCTTTTTGGGCAACATGTGAACGCCGATGGGGAACTTGTCCGACTCGGTCCACAGGGCGATTTGAGCCATCACTTGGTTGGTAAAGCTGTTGCTCATCACGAACGACGGATGGCCGGTGGCACACCCGAGGTTCACCAAGCGGCCTTCGGCCAGAACCAAAATCGAACGGCCGCTGGGGAAGGTGTAGCGATCGACCTGCGGCTTGATCTCCAGCTTTTTGACGTTCTTCTGCCCGTTGAGCCAGGCAATGTCAATTTCTAGATCGAAGTGGCCAATGTTGCACACGATGGCGTCGTTCGGCATCGCCACCATATGCTCGCCGCGAATGATGTCGCGGCAGCCGGTCGTGGTGACGAAGATGTTCCCGCGCGGGGCGGCTTCTTCCATTGTGGTGACTTCGTAGCCTTCCATCGCCGCTTTCAGGGCGCAGATCGGATCGATCTCTGTTACGATCACGCGAGCCCCCAGCGACTTCATCGAGTGCGCACACCCCTTGCCGACGTCGCCGTAGCCCGCGACGACGACCACCTTGCCGGCAACCATAATGTCAGTCGCTCGCTTGATGCCGTCGGCCAGCGACTCTCGGCAGCCGTAGAGGTTGTCGAACGTGCTTTTCGTGACCGAGTCGTTGACATTGATCGCAGGCAGTTTCAGTTCGCCGTTGGCGAGCATCCGGTGCAGTTCTTTGACGCCGGTCGTGGTCTCTTCGCTAAGGCCGCGGATGCCAGACAGCAACTCGGGAAATCGCTTGTGGACCATTGCCGTCAAGTCACCGCCATCGTCGAGAATCATGTTCAGCGGCTGGCCGTCGGGGAAGAAAATCGTCTGCTCGATGCACCAGTCGAATTCCTCGTTCGTCTCCCCCTTCCAGGCGTAAACCGGAATGCCAGCCTTGGCAATGGCGGCGGCGGCATGATCTTGCGTCGAGAAGATGTTGCAACTACTCCAGGTCACTTCCGCGCCAAGCTCTGTCAACGTTTCGATGAGGACGGCGGTTTGAATCGTCATGTGCAAGCAGCCGGCGATGCGGGCGCCGTCCAGCGGCTTCGATTTGCCATACTTCTTCCGCAGCGCCATCAGGCCGGGCATCTCGTTCTCGGCCAGCATGATCTCTTTGCGGCCCCAATCGGCCAGCGACATGTCGGCAACTTTGTACGGCAGACGTTTGGCTTCGACGACAGACACAGCGGACTCCTTATTTCGATGACAATTGCAAATGTTAGGTGTTCAATTGGCTCCAGCGCAGGCTTCTCATCGTAAGCAGATTTCCACCGATTCGCAAGGTTGCCATGCTAACCCATTGACCGCCTGCTTTGCATGACAGTGCGGACAAATTCGGCCACCAATATTGGATCCTTTCGACCGGGCGAGGCTTCCACCCCGCTCGCACAATCTACGAGATCAACGCGAGACTCTCGCATGGCCACCGCTACATTTTGTGGGCTCAAACCACCTGCTAGTATCAGAGGAATTTTTGGCCTTTGCGACCACCATTGTCCAATCGATGTCCAATCTGCCGACACGCCTGTTCCTCCATATTCGTTGGCGCAGGGGGCATCGATTAAGATACACCGCGGCATGCCGCCATGCGAGCGGTGTCTCTCGAAGAACTCTTCAATTGCACGCCCCGAGCCATCCCAGCGAAAGGCTTTAACCACCGCCATGTTTCGGAGCTGAGCGACATATTCCGGAGATTCATCACCGTGCAGTTGAACCCATTCCAATGATGCTGCTTCGATTGCAGCCTTCAGCTCGTCGCGCGTAGGATTTACGAAAACTCCAACCTTCACGACTTCGGCTGGAATATTGGCGGCAATTCTTGTGGCTTGCTCAAGAGTCACATAGCGCTTACTTCGGGGATAGAAATTCAAGCCGATGGCATCTGCGCCAGCTTGCGCCACAGCGACGGCGTCTTCCGCTGTCGTCACACCGCAAATCTTGATTTTGAACTGTCGAGGAATCATCAGACTCATTATATGCCAATGCTAGCATTTCGGTGAATCGCAATTGGCTCTAGCGAGCAAACCTCTTCAAGCTAGCTGCGTCAAGGCGTCGATAGCAATCGATAGACGGCGTTTTGCGCCCCGCGAGTGTCTTTTCTTACGCTTTCGCGATCATCACGGAACCGATCCATGCGCACCAATCGCGGCAAACGGCTGTATGTCTTTGGTGCCGTTTCGCTGGCGGTGTTTGTGATCTTGATGACATTGACGGGCATTCTGTCCGATGGCTTTGCATCGGCCGACCGCGCGAAGGCCCTCAAAGCGACTGAAACTTGGCAAGCCGACGTCGAAGCGACGAAGCGAGCCAAGTCGAACTTGGCGGAAATCGAAGCATCCCTTGCCGCGGCGCTCGACAAATACAACGTCGCTCATCAGCAATTCACACGATTCCTGTCCGAGCATTTTACAGAGTTGGCAAGAGCAAATTCAAAGGCCGCCACTCAACAACCGGTGGTCGAAAACTCGGCCATCGTCGAGCAGAATCAGGAATCGCGACGACGGACGGGAGCTAATCCAGCCTGGGAAAGAGCAAATCAGCAGCTTGCCGAATTGCGACGGCGGCGAACTGAGTTGCTGACGAATTTTACCGAATCGCACCCGCTCGTACGTCAAATGGAAATGGCGATTCGCGACGGAGAATCGCAGTTGCGCCTACTTGCGCTCGAGGTTAGCGAAATGCCCCAAGCTGCCCAGCCGAAATCGCCGGCGATTTCGGCCGAAACGGAGCAAAATTGGCAAATCGTCAACGAGCATTATCGGACGTTGCTCGAACAAGTCGAGGCGGCCGAGATGGCCTATCAATCGACCCTCCAAACCGAACAATCCGCGCGGCAGAGTTTTGAACGATTGACGGCCGCCCTGAAGGCGGCGCCGCGACAGCTTGTTACGGCAGGGGGGGCCAGTCCGCGTTTGTCCATCTACTTATGCGGACTGATCGCAATTGCCGCGGGAGTCCTGGTTGGGCGCTCGTCGCAGGCTGCCGAAATAACATTTCATACCGCTGCGGAAGTTCGCCAGTCGCTTGGCGTCGCAGTGCTGGGAGTGCTTCCAGGCGATCCGTATATTCAGCCTCGAGAGCGGCCGAAGAATGAGCCGGTCTGGGTGCGACGCCTGGTCGGAGTCGCCGAATTATCGCTGGCAGCCGCAGTCCTGGTGCTCACAATTTCTGCAATGGCCGATCGCCAGTTTTTATTTGATTTGATCGCCGATCCGCTAGCAGCGTGCTCGAATAAATATTGGTGCTAGCAACGTGCAGCCTTGAAAGCTAATCGAACGGCCGCCAAAACGCCGAACCTAAGTAAGCGCGCCGCAGGTTCCGCTTACAACGCAGTGCCGAAACCACGAATTGATTGCTTGCCTATTTAATGGTGCCGCTCGACCCGCGGCCTACTGAAGCATGTACGAGTCCTATTTTGGATTCCGCGAACGACCGTTTGCCGCAGCGCCGTTGGCCAAGCGGTACTTCCCTGGCGCCGCCATCGAGGCCGCTCGCCAGGCGGTGGGACGGTGTATTGAGCGGATCGAAGGCGCGGCCATGATTGTCGGCCCGTCTGGAACCGGCAAGACGTTGCTCTGCCAAGTGCTCGCGGAACAGTTCCGCGGTCAGCTTGAAACTGCCCAGCTTGCCAGCGGCAGATTGCCACATCGCCGTGCGCTGCTCCAAGCCATCTTGTTTGAACTTGGCCTGCCCTACCGAGACATGGATGAAGGCGACTTGCGTCTATCGCTCATCGATCATCTCGCTCCACGCCCGAACTCAGCCAATGCGGCAAGCGAGGGTTTGCTACTCATCGTCGACGAAGCACATACTCTGCCACTGCGATTGATGGAAGAGTTGCGGCTCATTACGAATCTGGTGCGCAACGGACAACCGCGAGTTCGAATGGTCCTCGTCGGTGGGCCACCGTTGGAAGAGCGATTTGCCAGCCCCAAACTCGAATCGTTGAATCAGCGAATTGTTGTTCGCGGCTATTTAGAATCGCTGGATCAATCGCAAACGCTTGAGTATGTCCGGCATCAAATCGAGCACGTGGGCGGCAACGCCGGCGAGGTGTTTACCGAGGATGCCTTGAACGCAGTCCGTCAGGCGACCGACGGAATACCGCGGCTCATCAATCAAGTCTGCGATCATGCGCTGCTGCTCGCCTACGCCGGTGGCATGAAGCAGCTTACGGCAGCCGGCATCGAAGAAGCGTGGGCCGATTTACAACAATTGCCGATGCCGTGGAGTTCGAATATCGAATCTGCGGCTGCTGAGCGCGAAGCAAACATTATCGAATTCGGTCAACTCGACGACGACTCATCCGAGGATTTGCCGGCCGCGGTTCCCTTTCCAACCCACAATCGGACATCGACGCCCAAAAAAGGCGTCGTATCGTCAGAACTTGGAAGTGCCGTCGAGTTTGCTGCCGCCGAAGATGATTTTCAGCCGGCCGGAAGCATTCATCCGGAAGTGGAGTTGACGTTCCAATCGCTCACAACGCCGTTCCACACATTCGACGAAGAGGAAGTCGTGCTCGATCGGTATACGCTGATCGAGCGAGATGCGCTCGCAAATCGGCCTCTGGTGCGAGGCCCCGAGAGTCGCGAATTGGCGGCAATGCTGCCTCCCATCGCGGCGGACAGGTTGCCTCCCATCGGTATTGGTCCGAAGAATTGGGCCGGGGGCACTCCGACGGATGCGCCCATCGTTGACTCTTCCTGTGAGGATCGGGAAGTGGGCGATCCAGCGCCAGCCACAGATACTTTGAGTGAGCTGCCCGATCAAGCCGAGCATTTTGGCATGAAGCTGCCCCTGAGTTCGCACCTCGATACAGCGGCGAATTCGCGGCTTGCATGGGTGCAAACCAGCGATGATGAGTTAATCGTCATTGAAGAGCCAGCCGAACCCGCCGGGGGCGTGAATCGCAATATCAAGCAAGTAGTGCGCCGGCAGGAGTACCGGCAGTTGTTTGCGAAGCTTCGGCATGGATAGTTGTGCAGAACATGATCCGAATCTGCCTCGCCATTTTTAGCCTTATCGAATTTTAACCGACGTTCCGAATCACTCGTCCCCTTTTCTTCGATTGCTGGTGACGTGAGCCTTCTTCTCAAAGCGCTGTCGCCGAAACAGCCGTCGTCGCCGATACGGCGCTCCAGTCCACTGCTGCGCAACGACGAGGTGCGACCTGCCGCCGAGACCGTCGAGGCGTTGGGATTAGACAATGTTGTTACAGATTCCGAGACCCCCTGCGGCGAAAGCATGAATGCTCGGGCACTGCTCGACCCTGCCGAGTACATCACGGATGCCACTGCGATCATCGAGCCATTCGAGCCATTCGCCCAAGTGGCGACGGAATATTTGCCGTCCGATGCGCATCCAGAATTTGATGAAATCGCATCGGAGCCGTGTGCAATTCCCGCCACCATCGATTCCACGGCTACCGCGACGGATGAGTCAAACTCCACCTGCGAGCAATCAGCAAATGGCGCCCCGGCAGTCGCGGCAGACGACGTTGCTACCTCTGCAATTGCCAGGCTGGAAGAGCTTCAGCGGTTGATTTTCCGGGATAGTGAAACAGCCGAGAAGCGAGCGATTCTATCGCCTGAACATGCCGAGTTACCCACACCATTCGAGCCCAAGCTGCATCCGACGCTACCGCTGCGTGAGGAGTATTGCGAGTTGCGAGACCATTTGTTGAAGCGGTTTCCGCTCGACAAACAGACAACGCTGCTGGTGATCGATGCCGGTCGAACGACGCTCGACGCTTCCTGGCTCATACCATTGGCGGCGAGCATCATTCCGCACATCAGCAGTTCCACAAATCGGTGGCCGAAAGTGTTGATTGTTGAAGGCGCTGGGCCCGATTGCAGCGTGGCGCGTGGCTTGGGCTTGCAATGCTCCGCTGGCATGAGTGCTGCATTAGCGGACCCCGCCAGCGCGCTGACGGCCATCGTGCCGACGGAGCATCCAGCGATTCAATTGCTGACCGGCAGCAATGCTAAGCTCGGCCACGATGATCGCGAACCATTGGCGAAGCTCTGGCCGGAATTACGACGCCGGTTCGATCTCATTCTTGTGGCTGCCGGACCACTGAATTCGACCGTGGTTCATTCGCGGCACTCGATGCCGGCGGCGGACTTCTACTTGCCCTTCGCCGACGGGATCATTCTGTCGGTCGAAATCGATGGCACACCGCGAAAGGTTGCACAGGCCATGTGTCGTCGATTGGCCGACGGCGGAGCCAAGCTAATTGGCTGCGTTGTCCACGGCGACGCGGCGTAGCGTTTGCCGTCGATTCATCAATGGTTTCTTGTCGCCCGCGATGGCATACCATCCGGCGCCCAGCAAGAGCGCGGCCGCGATGCTCAGATACATCGTAGAGAATCCCGGCAGGCCCAGCGCATTGGCCAGCGAAACAATACCGCCGGCGACCGGAGCGCCGGCCAGCACGCCAAAATCGATCATTGCCAGCATGGCGGCCGTCCCCAGACCGCGATATCGCTCTGGGAAGCTACTTGTTCCGGTCGCCACAATGGCGGGGAATAGCAGGGCATGGGCGATACCGGCAAATAGCCCCGGAATCGCCAGTTGCCACGTCGTGCGAACCAAGTCAAAGGCCGAGGTGCCGACCACAAGCAGCAGCATTCCGGTGATGATCGTCGGACGAGCGCCCCAAATTTCGCAGATCCGCCGCGTCAAAATTCTGGCAAAAAACGCCACCATGGCGTACGTCGTGAAGTACCACGCGATACTTTCGATTTCCAGGCGGGTCGTAAATGCCCGAACGAAAATCGTCGGCAGACCAGATCCCACTCCCATCAGGATCCCCATGAATAGCATGAGGCCAGGATGATAACGCCGCAGCACCGCCCATAGTGGAAGCTGGCGGCGTCGCGGCGGCGGCGGCTGTCCGCGAGTCGCAAGGATGGCAGAAGCCCATGAAATGATTCCCATGCCTGCGGCGGTGAAGAACATCAAGTTAATCGTGCCGCGGTCGGTCGGTTTGTTTCCTAGCAGCAAGTCGCCCAGAATCGGTCCAATAGCCATCGCAATGAAGCCCGAGGTGCCGAGCATTCCGATCGCCTCGGCCATCCGGGCGGCATTCGCTCGCAGGGCGATGAAGGTGATGGCTGCGCCGTAAGCTCCGGCGGCCGCGGTGCGAAAAATCAATTGCAAAAAGTAAACCGCCGGACCATGAACGGTCGTCGGCAACGCGTGCGCAATCAACGATCCTACGAACACGAGCAGCGAAATCAGCCAAACCATACGCACGCCATAGCGATCGATACCGAAGCCTTGCAGAAATCGCATCAACAGGCTGCCCACCATTCCCAGGCCGGTGATCAGCCCGAGTTCAAATTCGGAGCCGCCCAAAAATGTGACGAAGTCGGCGTAGCGATACAGCAGGCTCAACGCAGTCATCAAGGTCAAATTCGCAACATAAGTGAACCAGAATGGCGCGCCGAATGGATTGGGAATGTCGCGTTGGCGCAGCGGAATCACCTGCCGATCACTGCGGGCGTTATTGCGACGAAAAAGTCGAGGCGGCTCGGGCGAGGCAGGGCGAATCATCGGGGCAGGGGAGCGCGGGGGGAGGATGCACTCGATTATAGGCGAAATTGACCAGCCGTCGAATAGCGCGGAAAAAATCGCGGCATTCACGTGAATTTTCGAGTCTTTGCTCGCTCAGCGCGGTATCACGATTACGACAGATTGGGTGAATTGAGGTTCATTCAAATTCGTCGCGCCGCTAAAATCCAACACGGGCAGTTCGTTGCAAGCTCCGTAAGCCGAACCAAATCATGCGTGCGAATCGAGACTGCAAGTCTTGGTGCGAATCGCCTCGCGGCAGCTACGACGGAGCGCATGCGGCGCAGCCATAAAGCCGCCACTCAATCCACGGGAGGTCGCGGAGATAGCCAAGGTTTTCGAGCGGTGATTGCATTTGTTAGATCTGCTTTCCCCTATTCCAGAGTGTTGTCAACAAGAATTTACAGATTTGCAATCTAGCGGGGATCCCGTTGCCAGCATGGTTGAACCTGAGTCTTCGATCGTCGCGAATTCTTCTACTTCGAGTACGAAGCCGACAGGCCGTGCGCTCGTGATGACGGCCACCTACAACGAAATCGACAACTTGCCGCTGCTGGTGGATGAGGTCTTCACGGTCGCACCGCAGGTCGATTTTCTAGTGATCGACGACAATTCGCCCGACGGAACCGGTGCGTGGTGCGATTCGCGTGCGGCAGTGGACAAGCGGTTGCAATGCCTGCATCGCACCGGCAAACTTGGTCTGGGTACTGCGATTATCGCCGGCATGAAGTATGCCATTGACCACGATTATGACTATCTACTCAATGTCGATGCCGATTTCAGCCATCATCCGCGATATATACCGGCGATGCTGACGATGGAACCGCCTGGTGTACGGCCGGTCGATGTAATGATTGGCTCGCGCTACGTTCGCGGCGGCGGCACTGTCGGCTGGCCGCTAAAGCGGAAGCTGATGAGCCGGGCGGTGAATCTGTACGCACGCTGGTTGCTATGGCTGAATCCAAAGGACGTGAGCGGCGGGTATCGTTGCTATCGAGTGTCGAAGCTCAAAGAACTGGATTTTGATGCAATTCGCTCGCGCGGATACTCCTTTCAGGAAGAAGTGCTCTGGATGCTCCGCCGCCGCGGAGCGACGTTTGCCGAGACGCCGATCCTGTTCGCCGACCGTGAGCGCGGCCAATCGAAGATCAATCAAAAAGAAGCTCGCGCGGCAATGCGAATTATCTTGCAACTTGGACTGAAAAACCTAATCGGCAAATCGGAGACGAGCGAACGCAGTTGAAGATGGATCATGGATGATCGCTGTTCCTCTGAATTTCAGATTTACGAATCGAAATTCTTTGCCTTCCATCCAAATTCATCGTTATTCAATGAAATGCACCTGAGTTCCCTAGTCTCCATTCCCTGCATGCCCGCCGCGATTTGCCACCAGACACGCCACTTGATGGCCGCCGCCGACTAACTCCGGGGGAATTCTCGTGCAATCCGGCTCGACAATCGGGCATCGATCCGCAAAGCGGCAGCCGGGATAAACGCAATCTGGCGACGGCACGTCGCCGGTCAGTACGATCCGCTGGCGCTGACGTTCGACGGGCGGATTGGGGATCGGCACGGCAGATAGCAATGCCTGGGTGTAGGGATGCTGAGGCCGGCGGTAGAGCGATTCGACATCCGCAAGTTCCACGATCTTGCCCAGGTACATCACTCCGACGCGATTGGAGATATGACGCACGACCGACAGATCGTGAGCGATGAAGACGTAGGCCAGCCCAAGTTGCTGTTGCAGTTCCATCAGCAAATTGATGATCTGGGCTTGGATCGAGACATCGAGCGCCGACACGGGTTCGTCGCAGAGGATCAGCCGCGGATTGACCGCCAGCGCCCGCGCGATGCCAATGCGCTGCCGCTGGCCGCCCGAAAACTCGTGCGGGTAACGGTTCAAAAATCGCGGGTTGAGGCCCACCATGTCCATCAGCCGCAACACTTCGAGCTTGCGGCGGCCGCGCTGGTGCAAGCGAAAAATGTGCATCGGCTCGGCAATGATCGAACCGACAGTCATCCGCGGGTTGAGCGACGCGAACGGGTCTTGAAAGATCATCTGCATCTGGCGGCGGAACGGCAGCATGGCCGAGTCGCCCAAGCCATCGATGCGCCGGCCTTGCCAAAGCACTTGGCCGCCGGTGGGTTTGATCAGATTGAGAATTGCCCGGGCTGTCGTCGATTTGCCGCAGCCCGATTCACCGACCAGGCCCAGCGTCTCGCCTGCGCCGACGGTAAAGCTGACGCCATCGACGGCCCGAACATCGCCGTGCTGACGGTTGAACAAGTGCCCGCGGGTGAAGGGGAAGTAAACTTCCAGATTGCGTACTTCGAGCAACGGCCCCTCGTGGAGAGCGCTGGATGCGGCGTCGGTCTTTGGCAGCGTCGTCGGCATTTGAAATGCTTTCACAAATTCGGCTCTTCAAGCTTCGCGGTGAAGTATGAACCGCGAGAGCAGCATCCCATTTGATCCAGCCCTCACGACGGAGCGTGAGGTGTCCCTTGGTTGGAGTTGAAGCAGGCAAATTGCCGGCCATCTTCGGAAACCGATAGCAACGGAACCTCGGTCGTGCAGCGGTCGATGGCAACTGGGCAGCGCGATTGGAATGCGCAGCCGCCGGGCAACTGGGTCAAGTCCGGAGGCTGGCCGCGGATCGGAGTTAATTGGTTTCGCGCGTCGTCGAGGCGCGGAATCGAATTCAGTAGTCCGGAGGTATACGGATGCCGCGGGCGAGCAAACAGATCGCCGATCGACGCCTCTTCGATGTACCGACCGGCGTACATGACATTGACCCGGCGGCACATATTGGCGACCACTCCCAGGTCGTGCGTAATTAGCACGATCGCGGTTCCTTCGGCAGCCTGCAATTCTCGCATCAGATCCAGAATTTGGGCTTGAATCGTCACATCGAGCGCAGTGGTCGGTTCGTCGGCGATTAGCAACGATGGCTTGCAAGAGAGGGCCATCGCAATCATCACGCGCTGGCGCATGCCGCCAGAAAATTGATGTGGGTAATCGTGAACTCGCCGGGCCGCGGCCGGAATGCCGACGCGCTGGAGCATTTCGATCGCGTGACGCAGGGCTTGAGCGTGCGTATATCGCCAATGGCGTCGCGTGACTTCCGTGAGTTGCTGAGCCACTGTCAGTAGCGGATTCAGCGAGGTCATCGGATCCTGAAAGATCATCGCGATCCGATTCCCACGGATATCA
Source organism: Pirellulales bacterium (assembly GCA_020851115.1). Taxonomy (GTDB): domain Bacteria; phylum Planctomycetota; class Planctomycetia; order Pirellulales; family JADZDJ01; genus JADZDJ01. Next base: position 26,372 of record JADZDJ010000025.1, on the reverse strand, counting down.
CTCAATTCGCGCTGCGACATTCGCAACAAATCGCGATGGTCGAAAATCGCTCGGCCGCTGGTAATTTTGCCCGGCGGCTGGGAAATAAGCCCCAACACCGCCAAACTCGATACGCTCTTGCCCGAACCACTTTCGCCGACGATGCCGAGCGTTTCACCGGGTTCAATCGACATCGAGATTCCATCGACCGCGCGCACGATGCCGTCGTCGGTGTGAAATTCGACGCCGAGATTGTCGATTTCGAGTAGCGGCATAGGGAAAGGTGGAAGGGTTCAGGATGTGAGGGTTTACGGTTCAAAATCCGCAGTCATCGATTCTTCAATCGCGGATCGAGGGCGTCGCGGAGGCCGTCGCCAAGGAAGTTCAACGAAAACAGCGTCAGCCCGAGCGCTATGCTGGGAAATGCCACGAGCCACCAATAAATATGAATGGGAGTGATTGCTTTGACCCCTTCGTCCGCTAGCATGCCCCAAGAGACGTCCGGCTTTTGCACGCCGAGGCCCAGGAACGAAAGAAACGCCTCGAACAGCATCACGTTGGGAATCGTAAGCGTCAGATAGACGATCACAACACTGAGCAAGTTAGGCACCAAATGGCGAAAAATAATTCGCGGCGCACTTGCGCCAATGGTTCTTGCCGCTTCGATGAATTGGTTCTCTTTGAGCGAAATCACTTGCCCCCGCACGACGCGGGCCATCGTCAGCCAATAAATGGCCCCGACGACAAAGAAAAAGATTACGATCCGATTGATGCCAACGCTTTCTAACTGCTCTTTGATGCTTGGCTCGCTGAGAATGGTAATCACGAAAATCACCACGAAAATAAACGGGATCGAATACAGCATATCAACAATCCGCATCATGACGCTGTCGACGCGGCCTCCGAGGTATCCTGCTGTCGCGCCGTAGGAAACGCCGATCACCAGCGACACGAGCGTGGCCACCAGTCCAACCAACAGCGAAACTCGCGCCCCCCAAAAAAGTCGCGATAGCACATCCCGCCCCAGTTGATCGGTGCCGCAGAGTGACGGCAATGACCAGCGACCAAAAATTGCTGTCCGAACGTCAAACAGCTTGTTGTTGATCCAGTTGAACTTGCCGAAGCCGACTTCTTGCGGATCGCCTCCGGCGGCGGCCTCGCCTTCCCGCAATCTCAGTTCGTCCGATTCGTGATTGGAAAACGTCGGGGCCGCAAACTGCCGATCGAGGCGAACCGTTCGCGGTGGCTGCAGCGGCAATGCCGGAGTGAGTGCCGCCAAGATCGATAACCCAACCAGCACCGCCAACGACGCCATTGCCGTGCGATTTCGTCTCAGTCGCCGCCAAGCGTCGAGCCACAATGAAATGCCGCGAATCCGCTCGGCTTCGCGGAGCAGGACGGCATAGCGTTGGAGTTCGAAGTCGGGGGGCGTTGCCATGGCGGATCCAGGGAAAACGAAGACCTATTGCAGCTTGACTCGCGGATCAAGCAGTGTATAGACAAAGTCCACCAGTAAATTCATCGAGCAGAGGATCGTCGTATAGAGCAGGGCCAACCCCATCGATAACGTCCAGTCGCGCTGCAATGCGGATTGAACGGCGTGCGCTCCAAGTCCTGGCACAAAGAAGATGGTTTCGATCACAAGTGAGCCGGTCAAAATGCCCGCGATCGCCGGGCCAAGGTAGGAAACCACCGGTAGCATCGCGCCCTTCAAGGCGTGGCGAAAAATCACGGCGCGCGTCGAAAGCCCCTTGGCGTATGCCGTGCGAATATAGTCTTGCGACAATACATCGAGCATTCCTGTCCGCGACAAGCGCGCGATGTAGGCTGCGTACGGCGCGCCCAGGCAAAACGCCGGCAAAACCATTTGGCTAATCTTTCCCCAGCCGGCGGCTGGAAATACTGGCCACACAAACGCAAACAAGATAATGGCGATGCTTGCCACGACGAAATTTGGCACGGCGATACCAAGCGTCGCCAACGTCATAAATCCGAAATCGAGCGACGATCGTCGCCGAACCGCGGAGATGGTGCCGGCCGTCAATCCAAGCGTCACCGCAAACGTCAGCGCCAGTAGGCCCAGGGCCGCGGAAACTGGCAAGGCTTGCCCAACGATCTCGCGGACGCTGAAATCGGCGCGACGATAGCTGTAGCCAAAGTCGCAGTGCAGATCTCGCCACAGCTCGTTGGCATATTGCATCCAAATCGGCTGATCCAAACCGTAGCGGGCCTTCATGTTCGCTTCAATCGCCGGCTCAAGTTGTCGCTCGCCGTCGAACGGCCCCCCGGGGATGGCACGCATCAAAAAGAACAAGACCGTAAACACCACCCACAGCGTGACGGCCATCCAGCCCAGTCGTCGAAGTAGAAACCAAATCACAGCACAGTTTGATCGCGTGAGCGATGTTGAAACAAAGACAATATCAGTGCGCGGCAGCCGTTGAGGGGTGATCGAGTGGAAACGGCCCTCGGGGCTGGAAGCGGCGTTTTTCTTCCCAGTCGATCGACACTTCCTTGAGCGGATGCAGATTCTGCAGATTGCCGTAAACGCCTTTCACGTAGGGCGCGGTCATGCCCATGCTCACATAATAATAAAGCGGTATTATGGGTAATTCATTCATCAAAATCTGCTCCGCCCGGTGATAAATTTCCAAGCGGCTGTTCTGGTCGGCGTCCTGGGCTTGCTCGATCAACTTGTCATATTCCAGGTTGCTCCAACCGGTGCTGTTGTTGCCGCCGCCGGTAACCCACATCTTGAGAAACGTCGCCGGATCCGGGTAGTCGGCGATCCAGCCGTAGCGCGCGATATCGTAATCCAACCGGACTTGCGCACTTTGATAGGCACCCCATTCTTGCTGTTGCAACTCGATGCCGATGCCAAGATTTTCTTTCCATTGCGATTGAATAACCTGCGCGATCGACGAATGCAGTTCGAGCGGATTAAACAAAATTGCGAGCTTCGGAAATCCTTCGCCACCAGGAAACCCTGCTTCCGCCAGCAAGCGGCGGGCTTTCACCACGTTTTCTCGATCGCAATGAGCCGCTTCGTAGGGCACATTTCGCCGGAGCACCGGTGGAACCAAACTGTCGGCGGGAATCTGTCCGCCTTGGGTGACATGCTCCACGATTTCTCGCCGATCGATCGCCAGGCTCAGCGCTTGGCGAACGCGCACATCGTCAAGCGGCTTGCGCGTCACATTCAATCGGAACATATACGTTCCCAAATAGGGTTCGGGCTTGAAGTCGGAACGGCCGCTCGCAAGCAAATCCCGAACGACCGACATCGGCACCGTGTCGGCAATAGCATCGGTCTGACCGGTCAGATAGAGATTGAGCGCCGTGGTTTCCGACTCAACCGCAAGCGCATCGATGGAGTTCAGCTTCACCCGATCGCGGTCCCAATACGTTTCGCTCTTGATCAGTCGAATTCGATCGCGGACCCGGCGGCTTTGCAGGATGAATGGTCCGTTCGAGACGAGGTTTTCGGGTCGAATCCAATCGGGCCAGCCGTAGGTTTCGACGCAGCGACGATGGACGGGAAACATTGGATAAAAACCCATCAAATTCACAAAATAGGGGACCGGGTGATTGAGCCTGAACTCGATGGTGTAGTCGTCGAGGGCGTGGACTCCAACCGTGTCGAAGTCGATGAGCAGCGTTTTGAATCTCTCTAGCCCTTGACCGCCGGATTGATGAAAACGCCTCTGACGGCCGTCGATTTCAACCACGTAAACCGCATCTTTGTCGAACCGTTTTCTGTACTTGGAATGCCGCTCGTCCGGCATTCGTGCCGATTCGATCGCCATGAGCTTTCCCTTGAGGATCTTGCCGGCCGCGTGCGGCAAAGCACCTTCGGGACGATCGAACAGTTCGATCTCGACACGATCCCCCACGCCGACTTCGCTCACCGTATATCGCTCGGCATTTTCCGCGTACCAAAGCTCGTACGCGTATTGAGCCGCGGTTTCAGGGTGGAGCAAGCGTCGGAACGACCAGATGAAGTCGTGCGCGGTGACGGGGCTGCCATCGGACCAATGGGCGTTTTTCCGCAAGTAGAACCTGTAGTTTCGACCATCGGGCGAAACTTCCCATCGCTCGGCAATGCCAGGACCGGGTTGCAGCGTTTGAGGATCCCAGCGGCAAAGGCCCTCGAAGAGCTCCTCCACGATCCGGTGGTCGGGGACGCCGGTGACGGTGTGCGGATCGAGACTCTTCACTTCGCTGCCGTTGATAAACGTATAGTCTGCCGGCGGCAAAGTGCCGCGCGAAATACAGAAACCCGTGGCGGCCGCCATTCCCGCGAGGACAAAAACCATCAGCACATTGCGAACGCGGTTCGGCATCGGCCAGGTCGGTACTCAGGAATCGAATTGGGAAGGAACGCCTCGAAATTGCCTCGGAAATCTCTGATGAACGCAATCCTGTGCCGATAAAGTGGAATGCGAAATCCCGCCATCACGACCTAGCTCTCGTTGCCCGATCGATTTCACCTGCGTTGATCTGTGCTGTCCGGACCCTCGACACGATCCGCGTTAACCGCGGTTTACTCGCGGTTAGCGACCGATGGGAACACTACTTCTTGATCAAGCTGTCAACCAGTGGAAGCACTTCGTCGTACGCTTTGCTCCCTTCGAATCGTTTGTAGTTGCCGTCGCGGTCGTAAACATAGACCGCCGGAATGCCAGCCAGATCCAGCTTCCCGCGCAGTGCATCTGATTCTTCGCTGCACAGTACATTGTCGAACGTCGCTTGCTGTTTTTCCAGGAACGCCAATACACCAGGCTTCACTTCTTCCGGCTGACCGATGCCTTCATAATCGAAGCTCAGCGAAATGCAGGCAAGCTTGCCGGGGCCGTATTTTTTATGCAGAGCGACAAGTTTGGGAAACTCTTGAATGCAGGGTGCGCACGACGTGCTCCAGCAGTCCATGACGACGACTTTGCCCTTGTGGCTGGCGACGAGTTTCTGAACGCCATCGTAGTCGAGCGTCTGGAGGGAAACGGCGGGCGCCGCTTCGGGCGTGAACTTCGCCGTACATCCAACAGCCATCGCCAGCAGGACCGCGAAGAAGGTTGCCTGTAGCTGAAACTTGCGACCAGCCATGAATTCTCGGTAATAAGAGGTACGATGGGGCATGCGGGCGTTTCGGCAAACATCGTTCCAGTGTACTTTGAAACGACAAGTCGCGGCAATTGCCTTAACCGCCCCCTGCATGAAACCTTCCATGAATTTCCTCCACCAGCGCCACAAGCCCCCCTCCCCGCTCGAACGGCCCCGAGAGCTACTCATCGCCTGCGCGCCGATGCGCAGCAACGTCAATCTGTCGCATATCGTGCGGCTGGCCGGCTGCGCCGGAGTCGATCGCGTCATCTGCTGCGGCCAAGCGCGAGTGATCGAAAAAATCGCCCGCGATGGAGCCGACACTGTGCGACTCGAAGTGCATCGCACGCTGCCGCCGGTGCTGAAGGGATTGAAGGCCGAGGGCTATCAACTGGTCGGGCTGGAGCAAACGACCGGCTCGGAAAACCTGCCCGATTTTCGCTTCGAGCGATGCACGGCATTGGTCGTCGGCAACGAACGGCAAGGGCTGACCGAAGAATACCTGGCGCTGGTCGATCGCGTCGCGGAAATCCCCGTCTTCGGGCTGCCGTACGCCTACAACGTCCATACGGCCGTGGCGATGGCGGCCTACGAGTACTGCCGCCAGTTCCCGCGCGGCTAAACGATGCTCAACAAGGCAAATCGGCCAAACGGGAAGGAACTTCGTGGATGGATGCGAAACGGGCTTCAATGGCCCCCATCGGCACGATCGCTCGCCTGGAGCGGCGATTGCTGCTGCATTGTCCCGACTGCCGCCTTGGCGGCGGCATCGTGATTGAGTGCTGTCCTTTGCCCCGCAACCATGATTGCCGTCGCCACGGCCAAGGTTACTAATCCAGCCAAGACGGCATACTCAATCAAGGTCGCGCCGCGACGGGCAAAACGAAAGGGGGTAGCGGCGTACATGTTGCTCTCCTATCGGTGTTCCTACGAAGGCCCGCTGGCCAACAAAATCGCACATTCCAAGACTAGCCCACGGTTCACCAATTGCAAACGACCAGCTTGGTTCAACCCATTTGCCGAATTCGCAACAATTCTCGCGATTTTTGCCCCATTTCATTCGTGATCGCCGATTTGCAGCAGCGATACAAAAGCCTTGTTCACGATGGCAACGGTTGCTTTCAACACCTGGTTCGAAGGAACATGACGAACCGTCGCATCGGCCACCGGAAAGTACGATCCCAACTCCTGCCCGAGCGCGGCCACGGCTTCAGGCGTGCCTTTTAAGCTGAGGCTGCCCTGAATTTCGTAATTTTGGGCAATCACAAACGCTTTTTTTTTGCGCTTCTCCACATAGGCAAAACGCCGCCGTTCGGGGGCTTCGTGAGTCGCCGAGGTCAGGGCGCAGCAGACGATGCGCGGTTTTGGAACGGTCGCCTCGGAAAGCGAAACCGGCTGTCCGTCCACCAACGACTGGAGCGTTGCTTCGGATAGCTTTAGAAATTGAGAATGCGGCTCGTTCAAGATTTCCAGCACCCGCTGACCGGTGCCGGCGATATATCCAGCAACGCAATGAGTTTCCGTAAATATGACGAGGGGAATTTGACCGGTGTTCATCTCGCCGAAAACCAACCACAAACCTAAGCGCGGTGCAGGCCGAGCGGCCACTCGAACTCCATTGCATCGGGCAGCCTCTCTGCAAAGCGCTACGTAACGCTCGCGATGCCCTGGCGGCGACGAATCGTCGCACAGAGTTCGGCAGTTCAAACTTTGCCCCCAGCCGATGCAATTGTGTTGCATTGGCTAGTCAAACCGATTTCGCCCTGTTGTAAAACCCTTCTATCGGCGGCAGTCCTTCCTAAAGAAATGCAAAATGTACCGGAAATGTGCTTCACGAAAATCTGCGCCGCGCTCGGGAAAAACGCACAGATCTTACATCATTCATTTCCGCGTAATTTTTTCTTGAAAAGCGCACAAAGACCTCGACAGCGAATCCCGCTGAGAAAATGCGGTTAGCCCACGTAACAAGTACAAACGTCATCGGTAGTTGCTTGCTGGGAGACCGCTCGCCGCCAAGTCGAGTTTCCCTGGCCCCTTTCGCGGCGGCGAAGCGTGAGTTTATATTGGTCGGTCCCTTGATCGGTTCCGTCTTCCATGCCACGTTCGATATGTCCGCCACCACATCGCCTGAATTCAAGCTCGACCTCGGCGATGGGCTGTCGCTGTACCTTGCCACTTCGCAGCAGAAGGGAGCCGCGCGGTATGTGGTCAACGAGATCTTCAAGAAACGGCGGTACGAGCGCCCCGGCTTTGAGATTCGCCCGACCGATACCGTGGTCGATATCGGCGCCAATATGGGCATCTTTGTCTTATGGGCCGCTCGGCAGGCGACGCAAGGCAAGGTTTTGGCCGTCGAGCCAACCAGCGCGATGGACGTGCTGCGACTGAATATCGAGCGAAACGGCTTGACGAACGTCGTACCGATCCAGGCAGCCGCCGGCCGCGACGGCGAGACCTTCGAGATAGTCACCTACCCCGGCTTTAATATCGTCAACCACCGTGCCGCCTGGAAGCCGATGATTGCCACGCGAATTCTGATCAAACTGCGGTACGGCTGGTATCAATCGCAGCCGGTCACGGAGCGCGCCCCCGTGAAATCGTTGCAACGAATGCTCGACGACAACGGCATCCAGCGCGTGAACTATCTAAAGTGTGATTGCGAAGGAGGGGAATACGAAATCTTCCGTGAACTGGACGGCGAGACATTCGCCCGCATCGATCGAATCGTGATGGAGTTTCACGAGTACACGCCGCAGCAGCGCCACCAGGAACTAGTCGAGTTGTTGACGCGGCATGGTTTTGCGGTCGAAATCCATAAGAATTTCTTCGAGTATCGCTTGATGAAATTCGGCGTTCTGTGGGCGCGGCGGAAATGACGTTTGAAAGCAGGCATTCCGACCGCATTCGCAAGCATGCCGTGTCGCTCAACCGTTCCTACGATGTGGAGCCGACCTAAGTTGAAGGTGGAAAAGTGAATCGCTAGAAACTATTTGCTCGGATCCAACCTTCACGGGCCAACAGAAACCGAATGATTATCTTCGCCGCAGTCGCCAAGAGATGAACATCCAGCCAAGTGCGCAGCCGACCCAAGCCGACGGCTCCGGAACCGCAGCCGCGCCAGAAATGGGCGACGGGAAATTGGTCTGCCACAACACAAAATCTGCGCCGTCGATATCGCCATCGAGATCGGCATCGCCCTCGGCTAAGGTTGCGCCGGTGGCGGTGGGATAATGCGTTTGCCAGATCACAAAGTCGGCCCCGTCCACGTCGCCGTCGGTGTCAAAATCGCCATTGCTCGGAGCAATTCCAAAGGTGAGCGTCGCATTCATCAAGACGGCCGCTAGATCTTGCTGAAATTGGCCATTATCAATGCGGGCAAACGACACTTGGGGTCCATTCGCGGTCACTTGGGGCTGCGCCGTGACGGTTTCCGGGCCGATGCCATCCCAACTGAGGTACATAAATCCCAATACAGTTCCTGGCGATTCCCCGACGTGTGGGCGTGGGTCCGCCGGATTTGGAGAAGGGATGACATCGATACTGGAAAAAATATCCATCATGTCGTCGGTATCGCCGCCGATGTCGGCACTGAGGTCCAACAGCGGCAGCAAACCTCCGCCCTGTGATCCGTTGGTATCGACTAGGGGAATATCGGTCAACCAATTGCGATTTAAGGCGCTCTGGAGGCTGTCTCCCGCCAGCGCAATATCAAAGGCGATATTCCCAAAGCCGCGTTGATTCGCAGCAGCATTGAAGTCGGACGCCAACAAGACGAAATCGACTTGGTAGATATAGGTTGCGCCAACATTCATGTTGTTGAAATTCGGCACCACGGGGAGCTGAGTGAAGTCGCTTTGAAAGGCAGCACTGACCACGGGAGTGATCGAATAAGTCGCCGCAACCGTTACACTACTAAATAGGGATGCCGCGATTGAGACCGCAACTGCAAACGCATAATCCTTCATTGACTGGTATTCTCCCGTCGGAATGAAATCATAAAAAACTGCCGTTCCATCCAATGCAATGGATCAGACAGGACTTGTGATGATAGCCGTTGTGACTTTGATGGCTAAACCCGCTGCTCAGACGCCCCATAGTCGACCGCCGATGCCCCAGCGTTCATTGTAACATTGCCGAAGGCCGCTGTGTCTTGCTGATTGAAGAAAAATCTACTTTATCAGCTTGGCGTTTAGAAATCCAAAAGCAGTTCTTCCACGTTTCCAAGGTGAGATGAAAGCAATTCACGGACGCTCTTCTCATGCCAGTTGGGATGATGGACCGGTGGAACTGCCAATGCCGACTTCCGCGCCGCCCCCTCGGTTTCCGGATACGTCAAGAATCGAATCGTCGTCCACCCAAGTTGGCCCCAACGTTCCGGTACCACCGCTATTTGGAAGGTTACGGCAACGGCCCGACCGCTGCCAACTATGGCGGTGCCCATCGCGCGGCGGTGTCGCCGGTGTCCTATAGTGCGAAATCACCCGGTAAAGTGATATTCACCACTGACTCTTTATTAAAGTAGACACTATTATACCCGAACACGCCTGAGGTGGGATTGGGGTCGTCAAGCAAATTCGTGCCGACGACCGAAACAAGGGTGTCCTTTTCGGTGGTGCGAACCAACTGAGCTGACTTGCCGGCGGCGTTGAGGGCTGTGACTGTGAACGTAAGTGAGCCGTCGTTGATCGCGGTTAAATCCAATCCGCCGATGGTCCAACTGCCATCGGCCGCAACCAGGGCGAATGTTGCCGCGATCGAATGCGTTACATCGCCGACAACCAGCGAGATGACGGCTCCTGGCTCGCCCGTCCCAATAATCGATGCAGTGGCGACGTTCACTAGATCGATCGGATTCGGAAGAGACGTGACCGATAGTGTCGGTGTTTTGGCAATCGTGTAGCTGCTTCCGATAAACGCACCATTGGCCAGCCCTCCACCGCCGAGCGGAATGCCGCGGCGATCGACGATCGTGTCATTGTCGCCAAGATTGAGACTGAGTGCTCCATTGCCCGCGCCGGTATTCACGCTGACCGTATACGAGTCGCCGCTTCCTGAGACCTTGGTTATCGCCGCGCCCGTGAGACCATTCACAAACAATAAAAAGTCGTTGATATCAACGCCGCGAACTGGTTTATTGAAATGCACTGCATATTTCACTGTACTGGCCGCGGTCGGGTCGATTTGCAGCTTGTCAATCGATGTGACTGCGGGCGCGAATGTGCCGCCGCGGGCAACGGCGTCGGTCAATTGCTGTTGACTAGGCGATGAAGAGGCCAAGAACGGATTAATCGATATGGCGGACGATTTCAAGCCTTTTTCGCCAAAGTCATACTGCATTCCATGATCGCCGGAAGCGATTTCAATCTGCGAAATGATGTTGGTTTTTGCCACGCCTCCCAGCGTGCCGGCTCGGGCGCGTTGGCTACTGAGTTTCGCAGGTTGCACTTCTCGAATCTGGTAAGTCCCTGGAATCAGTCCTGCAAACTGATAAGAACCATCGCTCGCGGTTAAAGTTGTTCGGGTAGGAAGGAGCGCGTTGGAACCGTCTACGCCATTCAAAGCCAACAACACTCCTTGGAGCACGTGTTCATTGGCGTCGCGTCGATGATTCTTGTTGGCATCAACATAGACAAATCCGGACAAGCTGCCATCCGCGGTGATCTTCGACGTATCGCGGCTGCTGGTGGCGCGATTGCCGGCGGCGTCGGTCGCGGTAACGGTCAAGTGAATCGTGCCGTCGAGGAGTTCGCTCAAATCGAGATCTTCGATGGACCAGACTCCATTGGCAGGCACGGTCGTGGTTAGCGGATTCGTGAGGCGCGATCCATCGCTAGCGCTCAGTGAGACGGTCGCGCCAACTTCGCCAATGCCGTGAACAATCGCGTTGCCCGTGGCGCCACGGGCCAATGGATTGACCACCGATACGATCAGCACGATCGGACTCGCCGTGTCTTTCACGGCCGTCCGTGTCGCATTTGGCGGCCCATGAGTCGTATCTCCAGCAATGTAGGTGATGGTGCCGTCGTGCAACCCGGCAACATTGAGACTCGCGATCGACCATTTGCCATCGGCGCCAACGGTCGTTGACACGGAGCTTGTGATAAGCGTTCCATCCGTGGCGGCCACGGAAATTGCCGCGCCAACATCTCCGGTCCCTTGAATCACGGCGTTTGCGGCATTGCTGCTGTTGATCGGATCGGTCACCGACGTCAGCGCGACGGTAAGCAGATTCCGCATTTCCAAGTGCTCAAAGGCGCGAAGATTTGCGTGCGAAACCAACCGCTGCGATCTGCGCCAAGATTGCTTGCGCTCCGCCCAGCAAGAACAGAGAGCTCGAAGATAGTTCATCATCGGTTGTATTGTTGAGAGATCGAACAATGCTCGTGTGCTCAAAACGCAATGCCACATGTTGCGGAGGTGCAGTATACTATTCGGGGAGCGCCACTACAAATTACCTACGAAAGTCGGCGGCATCTCGCAGCCATCGCCGACGGCAACCTACGCCGGAGGTCGTCCATCATAGCCTCGGCTCCCTTGGGCAATCAACTTGCAAGGTCTCGCCGTCAGGAGAGTTTGGATGGAAACCAGAACAGAGTCGGCAAGGAAAGCCGCGGAACCCATGGTTCCATCGCCCGACTCGATGATCCGGCACTCGTGGCAGGCTTCTACATAATTCGACGCTTAAGAATCCGTAGGCGCTCGTGAATTACCTCAAATAATGCGCAACCATCGGCGCTTTCATTTACCGCACCAAGGCACTTACAAACACGATCAGTAATAACACAATCGCCGAAATGGCGATTGCTCCCAGCAGGACGGCCAGCGGGCGTACTTGAGTCTTGATCGGTGCCAGCCAGGAACTCGAAGAATGCACCCGCAGCGTCTCTTCATCGGCTGCGGCAAAAGGTTCGGTGCCCTGCAAGCTTTGGCTGGCTTGGCTCAGGCCTTCATCGAAGTGCCAGTTGGGTTCGGGAGCGGCGCTAAGTTCTTCGCCGCTTTCGGTTTCGCTGCCGGCCGCGACGACTGGCTCGTCGGGTGACGACCAGCGGCTGTCTGCCGCAATGTGCTGCTCGTCGATGCGCTGATTGACCCACGGTTCGAGACGACGGATCACCTCGTCGGCCGACTGCACCCGCCGCTTCGGGTCTTTGTCCATCATGTCGGCAATCACGTCGACGAAGTTGTCGGTGAGCGCGGGATTCAGTCGGCGCGGGTGCAGCGGCATATCTTCCAAGTGCCGCTTCGCCTTGTCGCGCGTGGTGCCGCCTGGAAACGGGACTTTGCCAGTGACGGAATAATAAAGCGTACAGCCGAGTGAATAGACATCGCTGGTAGGCGTGACTCCCTGCGGCGTCAGAATCTGCTCGGGCGAAAGATAGTCGGCCGTGCCGACGATCTTGCCAAACCGTGGATCCTTTTCGGCGTCTCCGAGCCAACCGGCCAAGCCAAGATCGGAGACTTTCACTTTGCCGTCGGGCGTGACGAGTAAATTACCCGGTTTAATGTCGCGGTGAATCAGACCTTGGCTGTGGGCGTGGGCCAATCCGCGGGCGGCTTGCGACACGATGCGAGCAGCTTCGTTCATCGACAGTGGGCCGCGCTGCTTGACATACTTTCGCAAGTCAGATCCGGGGACATATTCCGTGACGAGAAAATATCGCTTTCCTTCGTAGCCGGCGTCAAATGCATGAACCAGATTTTCGTGGCTGAGCCTGGCCTGGGCACGAATTTCGTGCAAAAAGCTGGCCGTCGTTTCCGGCGTTTCCTTGTGTTGAGGCAGCACCTTCACGGCGACGATCCGCCCCATGAATTTATGCTCGGCCTTAAACACCGCTCCCATGCCGCCGTGGCCGATCGCTTCCAATATTGTATATTCGCGCAAGTGCAGAACCGAATAGCCGGCGAGCAACTGCGTGGCTTGAAACCGAGTCAGCTTGTTCATTTCGACGAGCTTATCGGCAAGCTGGCGATCGGTGATTTCGAGTTGCTCTTTGGCGGCCGTCTGGGCTTGTGCGGCGCTTGCCAGCGGACTGCTGACTGCCTCGCTGCCCAGCGGCTCGCTGCGCAACGCTGCGATGGCCGCGTCCAAATCGGCCGTCGCGATCAGGCCGCTGGCAAGTGCGCTGCTGCGAAAAGTTTTACGTGCTTCCAAGGCAGGGTCGCGGAGTAAGGGACCAAGACAGCCGGCGCTGACATCCGTGGAAATCCTTGACGTCGAACTGCCCGCTCGACAGCGAGTCCATCGAAGGACGCACCCGCACCGAATTCTACGGCCAACTTTACTGTATCTTAAACTTCTGCCAAGCGTGGGGCACGGGTGCGATGAATTCGAGTAGTGTTTTTTTCACTGGATGCAAAATGGCCAGACGTCGGCAATGGAGCGCAATTCCCCCGGCAAAGGGATGCTGCGAGCCGTACTTCGTGTCGCCGACGACGGGGTGCTTGCGGGCGGCAAATTGTACTCGAATTTGGTGCTTGCGGCCGGTTTCCAACAAGATTTCGACCCAAGTGATCCCAGCAAACTGCTTCCGCCGCCGGTAGGATAGTCGGGCTTCTTGGGCGCCCGCTTTCACCTGTGGCACAACCATCATCCGCTGTCGTCGCTCGTCTTTCGCCATCCAATCGGTCCATTCCGCCTTCGACGGTTCGATACAGCCATCGACCAACGCCCAGTACAGTTTTTCGACGCGCCGCTGCCGAAACTCCTCACTCAGGCGCGCGGCGGCTTTCGAGGTGCGGGCAAAAATAACGATGCCGCTGGTCGTCGCGTCGAGTCGCGACACAACCCCGAGATAGGCGTTTCCTGGCTTGCGATACTTCCGTCGCAGGTAATCTTTCGCTTGCGAAACGAGACTGGCTTTTCCCCTGGCTGCGCCTTGGGTGGGAATTCCTGGAGGCTTGGCGACGGCCAACAAATGATTGTCTTCGTACAAAACTCGTAGTGGTCCGACGGGGTGCATGACAGTGATTATGCCGCTTTGCGGTCGTTGGGCAAGCCAAATGCGAACGTCGGCCCTCGGCAGGTCAAACCTATTACGCGGTCGAAAGCTTGCACCCTGGTTTGCGATCGCGCTGCGAAATAGAAACGTCCGATGCGGTTTCACAACGCCGATCTTCCTCAATTTCGCGTCGATTCTCGTGTCGGCAAGCATGGAACGCATTTTGCATGCTGACCATGGCACGACTGTGTGCCAGCTCGCCTTCGATTCGACCCATTTCCAGGAGTGACAAAGTGCCGTCGTCTACGATCCTTGAATTGCCCAGTTCACCCGCAAAACAGATTCCGGCTGAAGACATTTCGGTCGCGGCGAAAGGATCGCTGTCCAAGTCGGCACGGTACGAATCACTCGATCTGTGGCGCGGCCTGTGCTGCTTGATGCTGGTAGTGTTCCACACCACGATGCAGTCCGCTCGGCATCATTTTGTCGATCGCGCCGGCACGGTCGAAGACGCCGCCTCACTCGGAATGTGGCTCGCCGCTCGGACGTGGATTGGCGTGCCGATTTTTTTTGTTATCAGCGGCTATTGCATTATGGCGACATTGCATGCTCGCCAAAAAAAGGGGGGCGTCCTTGAGTTCGCCAAGCGTCGGTTTTGGCGAATTTATCCGCCGTATTGGACGGCCATCACACTGTCGGCCGTTGCCATCGTCTTCCTCAACGATCGCTGGCCAGGCATTTTTCACGATGGAATTTTTACCGTTCCCCATGCTCACGCCATGTCACTCTGGGAATGGCTCGGCAACTTGACACTTACCGAATCGTGGCGGCACTGCGTCATGGGGGGCGACGCTCAGCATTTGCTGCCCAATACCTGGACATTGTGCTATGAAGAGCAGTTTTACGTAGTCGCCGGTTTGATCTTGATCGTCGCTTCTCGCCGCTTGTTCACCGCCGCCGCCGTAGTGACCGGCCTCATCTTCGTCGGCAAGCTGATTTCGTGGTCGTTCGGATGGGATGTGAAAGGATCGCTCCTCGATGGCGGCTGGTTTCAAATCGCCGCCGGCATTCTGCTGTATTACCGCGTCAACAAGGCCACACCCAAACAAATCCCTTGGATTCATGCAATGTTGGCCGCCGGCATCCTGCTATCGCTGCGACATCCCAGCGAACTGCTCGAATTCTATCCGAACCATCCGACGGAGCGCTTCGTCGCCTACGGCTTCGCCTTGCTGGCATCGTTGCTGTATCCCTACGACCGCCAGATTCGAGCCTGTCGCTGGCTGAAACCTCTAGCTGTCGCCGGCGGAATGAGCTACAGCGTGTATTTGATTCACCCATTAATCGCCAAAGGCATCAGCTATGCCACCTTTCAGGCAGGCATGAAAGGAAATCTCGAAACACTGATCATTGTGATGCCGATTTGCCTCGTAGCATCGGTTGCCGCGGCCTACGTTTTCCACCGACTGGTCGAGCGGCATTTCATTCCATCCGCGAAGCCCAAACCGAAGGCTGAGCGCACGCCGCTGCACGGGTATATCCCGCCATTTCGTGCATTACCCAGTGAAGGATGACGCAGTTCCGGGCCGCGCTCGTAAAAGGAAAGTGAAACGGAAGTCCTGGAATAACGGCCGCTGCCGCCGTCTTGGTCGCCGTGTCGGGTTGCTATCGAATCTCGCTTATCGTAAAAACGAGATCGGTTCCACCCACCGCTTATGGGTTGTTTCATTCAAACATTTGATCGATGAAATCGGTCGAATCGCTGTGGCTGCCGCCGATCTTTGAGTTCAGCGATGGAAAACTGCGCATTTGCTTTCCTCTCGTTTCCCCAGAGAGAACAGGAAAAATTGAGCCGCCGGCGTCGTTTGCAACGAAAGACAAACCGCTGGTCGTCAACTCGTCGAAGAAATTGGACGAATCACTCTTGGATTGGGTTGATCGACTGTTCGCTTTGTAGCGAATGAACCGGTTCTGTCGCTTGCTTGCCCCTACTTCTACTACGATCGGAAGAGCTTGTCTTGCGTTGCACTCCCCGCATCCTTGGACTTTGCGGACTGGTGACTTTTCGCAACGTGACCGATTTCGGCAATCTGGCTAATTGGTACTCGCTGGGGAACCGATACCACGCCATAGGTTATGCCACACAGTCTGGCGCGCCTGCTGAATAGCCTAGTGCCCCGAGTGCGAAATGCACGGGCAGGCTCAGCGGCATGTCCAGTGCGATTTGGCGAAGTTGCTGCCGATTTGTTCCAATGTTTAGGAGTCCTCCCATGAAGAGTCGTGTTCTTGTAGCCGCCGCCCTCTTGGCCGGCGTCTGCGTCGCGATGAGCGCCGGCAGTGCCCAGGCGTTCCATCATCGCGGTGGTTGTGGAAGTTGTTGCGAGCCAGCTTGTTGTGCCCCGACTTGCGGTTGCGAGTCAGCCTGTAACTGCGCTCCAAGTTGCTGCGATTGCTGCCAGCCCTGCTGCAAAAAATGCCGTCTATTTGGTTGGCTGTGCCACAAGCATCGCTGCAATAGCTGCTGCGATTGTGGTTGCGCCCCCAGTTGCGGCTGCGAGCCAGCATGTGGCTGCGAACCCGCCTGCGGTTGCGAACCAGCCTGCGGCTGCGAACCGAACTGCGGCGACTGCTGCCAGCCCTGCTGTGGTCATCGCTGCCGTCTGTTTGGCTGGTTGCACCATTGCTGCAAGCGTGCCTGCTGCTGTGACAATTGCTGCGATTGCGGCTGTGCCCCGGCTTGCGGTTGCGGATGCGGCGGCTAGTTCGATGAGTCGGCAGTCGATCGCATAGCCAATCGCGATCGTTCGTACTGCGATCTGCGTCCGTGGGGCGTAAGCCCGGTTTGCAACCCAACGATGAGGCAAACCGGTTCCTGCGGCAGATCCGAGATCGGCGCGGCCGATGCAGACGTACGATCCACGAGTCAACCGGCGGGCACAGCGCCCACCTCCCGGCGAAAATTCGCCGAGAAGGGCCATGCCCGCCGCCTTAGGCAAAGGCGATCGAAAAACTCCGATCCAACGCTTCTCCGCTTCTCTTTCGATCCATCAACAAACGGCTCGCCGCGACCAGCGGAACGAGCCGTTTGTTGCATTTAGGGGTGGGGGTTCAGGGTTCAGGGAGAATGGAACCCAACCCTTGCCGAGAAACACGATTGGCAATTTCACAAGAATTTAGGCCAATATTCTTGTGAGTGTGCTGAAGCGCGAACCCGGAACCCTCTGCCCAAAAATCTGCTTGACTTGGCCCCTCCACTTGTGCGAGGCTGCTAGTTGAGATCGCTTGCCAGAACGAGCCTTGGTGCCATCGCGTCGATGCTCGCAATTTCGCGATCTACCGGATATTTTCGCACTACGAGGAAGTGTTGTTTGATGCGCCATCGTCATTCAGCCTCAACCATGTTATCGGCGATTGCAGCAGCTTTGCAGGTTGCACTCGGCTTTTTATGCGTCGCGCAGCTTGATGCTTCATCCCTCGATGCCGCAATCGACACCGGCGAATTCGGACCCGCGTTGGCCCAGGTTGCCCAGATGCCCACCGAGGAGCGAGACCAAGCTTTGCAAAGAA
The DNA here is from genome assembly GCA_020851115.1 of Pirellulales bacterium. Classification (GTDB taxonomy): domain Bacteria; phylum Planctomycetota; class Planctomycetia; order Pirellulales; family JADZDJ01; genus JADZDJ01. Next base: position 8,787 of record JADZDJ010000025.1, on the reverse strand, counting down.
TTGCCATCGCGCAAGTGCGGTCTGGCGATCGACCTGCCTCCCTGCAGACCGCTTCGCGGATCGACGACGACCGGCTCGTGGCGGAAACCCTCTCGTCGATTCGTGAAACGCCCATGGGATCGCGCAGCGCCACGGGAGGGTCGCAAGCCGATTTCGACCCGCTGATCGATTTAATTACGGGGACTATTGCCACTTCGACCTGGTCCGACCTCGGCGGGCCGGGCACGATCGACGGCTTTGAAACCGGCGTCCACATCGACGCCGCGGGCGTGATGCGTCGCACGGTCAAAGACGATTCCAGCGGAAGCTTGGCTCGCCTGCGGCAGGAGGCCAAGGAACGGGAAGTTTCTGCCGCAGCCCGCAGCCAGACTCGTTTACGGAAAGTTTCGCTGACTCGGTTGGAGCGCCAAGTGCAATTGCTCGCGGCTCGAGGAGGCAAACCAACGGAAGAAATGCGAACGCTTGCTGGCCTGCAGCGGATCAAATACCTATTCGTCTATCCCGAAGAAGGCGATTTGGTGCTTGCCGGCCCCGCGGGAGATTGGCGCCCCGACCGCGAAGGTCGATTGATTAGCGTCGATACACACCATCCCGTGTTGCGACTCGATGATTTAGTTGTCGTTTTCCGACACATTCTGTCTGCCAAAGATGCGACGTTTGGTTGCCGCATCTATCCGACGCAGGCGTCCTTGAAAGAAGTGCAAGAGTTTCTGGCCGAGTCGAAGAAAGCGCCGTTAAAACCAGGCCAGAGTGGTGCCTGGCTGAAGACGCTCAAAGAAAAACTGGGGCTTCAAGAGATCGATGTCCATGGCATCGACCCACGAACCCGCATCGCGCGATCGCTCGTCGAAGCCGACTATCGAATGAAGCTTGTCGGCCTGGGACTCGAAGAGGGTGTACTGGACGTGCCGAGCTATTTGGAAATGATCAAAGTGTCGCCAGGACAAGCGCCGCCTCCGATGGATGTATTGCGCTGGTGGTTCACACTGAATTACCAAGCAATCGTCGCCACGACCGACCGCGACGGGTTCGAACTCCAAGGCCAAGGGGTCAAGCTCCTCAGCGAAAACGAAATGCTGACCGAATCGGGCCAGCGCATCCACACCGGCGAATCGGACCCGCTGAACAGCGAATTCGCCCAGAATTTTACCAGGGAATTCAAAAGCCTGGCGATCAAGTACCCGATCTACGCCGAGTTGCAAAACATCTGCGACCTGGCGATCGTCGCCGCGCTGTGCCGCAACGAAAACCTACCTGAAAAAGTCCGATGGCACCTGACGCACTTCGGCACGGGCGGCGGCTACCAGGTGGAAGTCGCGACCGAGCCAAAGCATATCGAAGCGGCCATCAATCACCGCATCGTCAACAAAATCCACATCCTCTGTGGCGTCGGCGGAGGCGTGACGGTGAATCCAAATAAGTTTGTACAAGCGTCGGAGATCAAAACCGACACTTACGGACTGTTGAAAGCCGACCGCGGCGGAGCGGCCCCAAAGAAAGGCGCCGGCCGCGAACAATGGTGGTGGGACTAGGGAGATTGCAAAATGCAAATTGCAGAATGAAAAATCGAAGGCATCTGCCCCTCAATTTTCATTTTGCATTTTGCAATTTACATTTACTTCTTCCGCACCATCGCCCGTTGAACTGCCGCTCCCATATCCGCCGGGCTTTCGGCGATTTCAATTCCCGCCGCCTTAAGCGCGGCTAGCTTCTCGTTGGCAGTCCCTTTGCCCCCACTGATGATCGCCCCTGCGTGTCCCATGCGTTTCCCCGGCGGCGCGGTACGACCGGCGATGAACGCGGCCACCGGTTTTGCCACATGCTGCTTCACATAAGCTGCGGCTTCTTCTTCGGCCGTCCCACCGATCTCGCCCATCATCAAAATCGCTTCAGTATTCGGATCCTCCTGAAACATCTTCAATAAATCGATAAACGACGTGCCGACGATCGGATCGCCCCCGAGGCCCACGCAAGTCGATTGCCCCAGCCCCAAGTTCGTCAATTGCCACACGGCTTCGTAAGTCAGCGTTCCACTACGGCTCATCACCCCGACTTTACCCGGCTTGTGAATGTAGCCCGGCATGATGCCGATTTTGCACTGGCCCGGCGTAATCACCCCAGGGCAATTTGGCCCGACCAGCACCGACTTGCTCCGCTTCACAATCGGGTACACGCGCGCCATGTCGATGACCGGCACCCCTTCGGTAATCGCGATCACCGTCTTAATGCCCGCATCGACCGCCTCCAAAATCGCATCGGCCGTAAACGCCGGCGGCACAAAAATCATCGTCGCATCGGCCCCGGTCTTCTCGACGGCCTCCATCACCGTGTCGAACACCGGCAACCCTTCGACCAGCTCGCCACTCTTCCCCGGCGTCACGCCTCCGACCATCTGCGTGCCATATTCCTTGCAGCCCTTGGTATGAAACTGCCCCACCTTGCCGGTGATGCCTTGACAGATCACGCGGGTGTTTTTGTTAATTAGGATGCTCATTGGAAGCTGTTAGCTATTAGCTTTTAGCCCTTAGCTAGTTGGTGTTGAGGTTTTGAATTGCTTGATAGTTTGGGATGTATCTTCGTTGAGGTTGATCGTAGGCGTCGCGCGAGCGAAGCCAGCATTCACTTAACCTCGTTCATGTCTTGGTTCAGCCGTTGGTAAACTTGGTCGGATATTAGTTTCAAATCGCGAGTGAGTGGCAAGTGATATTCGACCTCGCAGGCTGACACTACTAGTGATTTCGACAAAGCGTCGGAAGTCGCCATCTGTTTCACGTCCACATCCCTCCGCGAGATTTGCAGCAATTGATGCTGAAGCTCGTTGAATCTGTGACATCAGACCAAATCGCTCGTGGCTGGGAAAGTTAGACGTAGCATGATACACGTTAAGCGTTAGATGATTGGCTTTCTTCCAAACTTGCAAGTTGTGAAAGTCTTTCATGTCTGCCTCAAAAGCTAATCGCTAAAAGCTAACAGCTAAAAGCTCTACGCTACTTTACTTGCGGCCGCAACGACTTTCTTTGCTGCGTCAGTCAATCCTTCAGCGGTGATAATATCTGCCCCACTGTTCTGAATAATCTTGCGGCCCTCTTCAACTTCGGTCCCTTCGAGTCGCACAACCAACGGCACCGTGAAACCGACGGATTTGTACGCCTCAACCAATGCATTCGCGATCGTCGTGCAGCGCATAATCCCGCCAAAAATATTGACAAGTACCGCCTTCACATTTTTATCCGCCAGCAAAATCCGGAACGCCTCAGTCACTTGCTCCGTATTCGCCCCGCCGCCGACGTCCAGGAAATTCGCCGGCTCGCCGCCGTGTAATTTAATTAAATCCATCGTGCTCATCGCCAGCCCGGCGCCGTTCACGAGGCACGCGATATTGCCGTTCAGCTTCACGTAACTCAGCCCTGCCTGCTGCGCCCGTACTTCGGTCGGCTCTTCTTCCGCCAGGTCGCGCAGTTCGGCCAACTCCGGATGGCGGAACAGCGCATTGTCGTCGAAGCTCATCTTCGCATCGAGCGCGATCAAGTCCCCAGCCTTCGTGACAACCAGCGGGTTGATTTCCAGCAAGCTACAATCCTTCTGCACGAACGCTTTGCACAGCGAACGCATAAACTTTTCGGCCGACCGAACACTGTTTCCTTTGAGTCCGAGCTTTACGCACAGCTTGCGAACCTGGTAAGCCTGCAAGCCGGCATCTGGTTGAAACGCTTCTTTGAATATCAACTCCGGCGTCTTCTCCGCCACTTCTTCGATGTTCATGCCCCCTTCCGACGACGCGATGACCACCGGCCCGGCCACCGCTCGATCGACCAGAATCGCCAGATACAACTCGCGGGCAATTTCGCACCCTTCCTCAACGAGCACTTGCCGCACCGCCTGCCCTTCTGGCCCGGTCTGAATCGTCACCAGCGACTTGCCGAGCAGTGCCCCCGCCACCTTCGCCGCTTCCTCGGACGACCGCACAAGCTGCACCCCGCGCTGCGATGCGTTGTCTTTCACGGTCCCCTTGCCGCGCCCACCGGCGTGAATCTGAGCCTTCACCACGGCCAACGATCCGCCGAGCTTGCAAAACGCTGCCGCGGCCTCGTCCGCCGATCGAGCAACGATGTTCCGCGGAGTCGCCACTCCGGCATCGCGAAGAATTTGCTTGGCTTGAAATTCGTGAATTTTCATGGGGGCGAGGGATTGGTATCTGGTAGTCTAGTGTTTGGTAATCCGAAATCTGAGATTCAAATCCTGATTTCGAACGGCGGCCGAGGATAAACTATTGCGGATGCAGGATAGCTTCGCAATCGAACTGCTGGTTCACTTCCAACGAACCAGCAATCAAGAATCGCGAATTATACGAGGAAAAGCACAGCGGCTCAACCTGCCCGCGAATTCGGTCGCGACACCACAGTACCAACACACTTTGGTGGTGCGAAGCCAAGAACATGGGTCAAGTCTTGAGCATTCCAGTCGGACCTGAGTGATCGCGTGACGGCACATTCTTTGTCCAATTCCTGCTTCAGCAGGCCAATGAAAAAAGGATTGAGCCAAACGCTGCCGGCGGTGGCGTGCTGATTTCATAGCCGGCTGTCGTTTTCGCGCAAGTTTCCCTTGAACCCAACCATCCGACAGCGCGACAACCCAATGTCGCCTCTCGGCACCACGACAAACCGCCGATCGTGTGCGCGTCCGATCGGTCGTCGCGGCCTCGGTTGCGATGTTCGTTTAAGGGCTAGGATTGAAGGTGCCGCGAAACTACAACTGTATTTAGCCTGGAGCACGCTGGCTAGAGCGGCTCGCCCAACCCACAGCCTTGCTATGTCGTCTCGTAGTAAAACTTGCCCGCGTCAGCGTCTGTCGTTTTACGAGCACGTCGTTGCATCGTGGATTCCCGACCGCGACGCATCAATTCTGGTCGTGGGTGGTGGAAAAAATGATCGCGACGTGCTCGCCGGGCTGAGTTTTCGCAAGGTCGTCATCTCGAATCTCGACGAGCGAATGGTGGGCAACGAAGACGAGTTTGCTCCATTTCAGTGGGCTTATCAAAACGCCGAAAACCTGAGTTACAAAGCTGGCGAATTCGATTACGTCGTCGTCCATGCCGCCTTGCATCATTGCGCCTCCCCTCATCGCGCGCTGCTCGAAATGTACCGCGTGGCTCGACGGGCTGCGATCGTGATTGAATCGCGCGACAGTCGATTGATGAGCTTGCTTGTAAAATTCCGCTTTACCGACGTCTACGAACCCACGGCGGTTTATTACAACGACTGCAAATTTGGCGGCGTCAATAACACGGATATTCCGAATTTCGTGTATCGATGGACCGAGCACGAAATCGAAAAAACCATCGCATCCTACGCGCCGCATGCCAAGCACCGCATCCATTACCGATATGCCAGCGACATTCCCCACCTCACGTCCGTCCAAAAAAAACGCGGCCTCCGCGGCATGGTGCTAGCCGTCGCCGCCCCTGCCTACAAGCTATTCGCCTGGCTGTTTCCCAAGCAGCAAAACCTGTTCGCCTGGAAGATTGAAAAGCCGACCTTGCCGGAAGACCTGATGGATTGGATCTCACTAGCCAGCGATGGAAGCATGAAATTCAACAAGGCCTGGGGAGACCAGCGATATGTCGCCAAGCCGCCCGATTGGTAAGCGACCATCGGCATCGCTGCCGCTGGGCCGAAATGGCGGGTACGACCGTCGCCCTTCGCTGCCGCCAACTGTCGCGGCAGTCGCGTGGAAATCTGCTGGCTTGGGTTCCAAGTCGATTTTCGCTCGACTGCACCTTACGATCACTCCTCGTCGCGCTTTTTGGCTTCCTCTTCCTCTACCTCGCGCCTTATCGAGTCTCCGAGCCAGTAGCCCCACAGGAAATAATGGCCGACGGCAATGGCAATCAAAACGAGCAGACTGCCGCCGATGGCGATGACAATCGGGCCGAGTGCGCCGGCCAAGGCCACCAATCCCAAAAACATGGCCAAGCCGAAGGCAATCGCGACGAAGGTCGCCCACAGCGAACTTCGTGGTCGTTCCGGCAGCGGCGAATGCGGTGGTTGTAGCGGCCGATCGTTGGACGGCATGGGAATTCTCTCGACGAGTGGCTCCATCGCTTCGCGTCTGTTAATTTGCTCGCTGAACTGTACACTATCAAATCCCAGACTTCCAGCCTTCAAACGAACAGGCACTTCAAGGCCATGCCCAACGTCTCTTCGGTTGCCGCTTTTTTGGAAGATTTTGCACCGCCTCGCCTGGCAGCCGAATGGGACAATGTCGGCCTGTTGATCGGCGATTCACGCCGACAGGCGGATCGCATCATGACTTGCCTCACGGTGACGCCGTCCAGTGTCGCCGAGGCTGTTGCCGAGCGGGCCGGCTTGATTGTGACCCATCATCCGCTGTTGTTCAGTTCGGTTCGGAGAATCACGAGCGAAACGCCCGAAGGACGAATACTGCTCGATTTGATCGCCGCTGGCATTGCCGTCTATAGCCCGCATACGGCCTTTGATTCCGCGCGCTCGGGGATCAACCAGCGGCTGGCGGAAGGTCTAGCCTTAACCGATGTCGGCCCGCTCGTTCCGGATGCGGCCGACTCAAAATTGGGAACCGGACGCTTCGGTTTTCTCGAAAATGGGGCGACTCTGGGGAGCATCGCCTATCGGCTGAAAGATTTTCTTCATTTGCCGGGCTTGCAATTGGTGGGGGATCCGCAAATGCCCGTCCGTGCGGCGGCCATCGTTTGCGGCAGTGGCGGCGATCTGCTGCCCGCGGCACGTCGCGCAGGTTGCGATTGCTTCATCACCGGCGAAGCCCGCTTCCATACCAGCCTGGAGGCGGAAGCAACCGCAATGGGCCTCGTCCTCACCGGCCATTTTGCCAGCGAACGATTTGCCGTCGAGCGTCTGGCGGAGTTGCTCGCATCGCAATTTCCCGCGGCAACCGTTTGGGCTAGCCAACAGGAGCGCGACCCACTCCACTGGGTCTGAGTATCAGGGAATGGTTCAAATTCAAGATTTGGCGAGTGACCATGGCGGCCTGAGCCGTGCGCAGTGGATTCGACGGAGCGATCTTTCGAGCGATTCAGACGACTCTCCTGCTGTCTAGGCAAGCTCCCCAAGCTTGTTTCCTGAAAAGCATGACTCGCCAAGGCCACGGCTTGCATGGCGTTGCCGAATGCGCGACATTAGTGTCGCTCAGCCACCAGATGTAGAATTGGATCCCGCTCATGTCTGATTCCAATCACGCGTTCCAGTTTCTCGCGTCCAAACAGCCGCCAGTCGTTCCAGCCGTGTGCGTACTCTATGGCGACGAGCCGCTGTTGCGGCAAGAATCGCTCGACCGCATCCGTGCGGCCGTGTTGTCGGGCGATGACGGCGATCTGTCGCTGGTGAAGTTCGACGGCCGGCAAACCGAAGCACGGGCGGTGTTCGACGAACTGGCCACCATTTCGATGTTCGGTAGCGGACGGCGAATGGTGGTCGTCGAAGATGCCGACTCGTTTGTCTCCAAGCACCGGCCGCGGCTGGAGGAATATTGCGACAAGCCGCGAAGTTCGTCGGTTTTGGTGCTCGAAGTTTCAAGTTGGCCGGCGACGACAAAGCTATTCAAAAAGCTCGCACAAACCGGGCTGCAAATCAATTGCAATTTGCCGAAAGGAAGGTTCGGCGATGGAGCCGACGAAGACGCCGTGCTGAAATGGCTACACGAACGAGCAAGTTCAAAGTACAGCGCGAAGTTGGGCAATGGCGCGGCCGAATTGCTCATGGATATCGTCGGCCCGCAGTTGGGGCGGCTCGATCAAGAGTTGGCCAAGCTGGCGCTGTTGGCGGGAAGCGAGGTTACGGCGGCGGCACGCCCTCCGCGTAAGGCGGCGGCTGGTGCGATCTCGCGCGAACTCGTCGAGCAATCCGTCGGTGGTTGGCGCGCAAAAACGGCTTGGGCGATGATCGATCGTGTTCTCGATGGCAACGCGCGCGAGGCGCTCGTGCAGCTCGATCGGCTGCTGCTGGCGGGAGAGGATCCGATCGCCCTGCTGGCAATGATGGCTGGGTCGCTGCGTCGCATGGCGACGGCGACGCGAATCGTCGAGCACGCCGAATTCTCACGACACCGAATCGGTTTGGCCGATGCGCTCAAGGAAGCGGGGGTGAAATCGTTCATCGTCAAGAAAGCGGAAGAGCAACTGCGCCAGATCGGCCGCGAGCGAGCGAAGAAAATCTTTGGCTGGTTGCTCGAAGCCGACATCGCCCTGAAAAGCACTCGGTCCTCTGGCGAACGCCCTCGGCTGGTGCTCGAAGAATTGATCGTCAGGCTGTCGAAACCGTTGGGTCGTAGCTCGACTGGCGCTTCGACAGGGCGTTGACGCAACCGCTCAACATCGAGCGGTTTGCCAACGGCCGATCTCGAACCTCTCATTTCAAGTCCCATTTTCATGCCTTGGATTCAACGAACGATTGAGCTATTGCCGCACTCCCGCGGCTTTCACTTGATCACGCGGCAAGTCGTCGAAGCGCTGCCGGAACTCGCGAAGCTCGACGTCGGCCTATTGCACGTATTTATTCAGCACACGAGCGCATCAGTTGCGATCAACGAAAATGCCGATCCCGATGTGCCGGCCGATTTGGAAACTTCTCTCAATTCAATAGCGCCCGAAAATTTTCCCTACGAACATACCGTAACCGTTCACGGCCTTAGCTGCGGAGCAGTCTGGGGGCGGTTTGGTTTTGGAGTTGAGCGCGAATCGATTCGAGCAGGAAGGCGAAGAAGTTGCGGTGCTGCTTCTTACAGGTGGCGATGGCG